>CADBNB010000344.1 GCA_902795895.1 uncultured Lachnospiraceae bacterium
CTGCACGAAATGATTATCAGATCATACGTGAAATGCCAGCCGGATATGGATTTGCAGATATGGTATTTCTGCCTTTTAAGGGACGGGATAAACCTGCCATGGTGGTAGAATTAAAGTGGAACAAAAAGTGTGAGACGGCATTAGATCAGATTAAAGAGAAGAAGTATGTGGAATTCTTAAAGGGATATAAAGGGGAAGTGCTTCTTGTGGGCATTAGTTATGAAAAGCGTTCTGAGAATAAGGAGCATGTGTGTAAGATAGAAAAGGTTGTATTAGAATAAATAATTGTAAAATTGAAATATCAATTGGGGGAGCTAGGGGTATGAACATAATTGAAAAGGTAAAACAGGAATCAAAAAAAAGAAAAATATATATTTGGGGAGCATCAAAAACATGTGAAAAATTTATAGAAAGATTTCAAAAAGAAGACATTATAGTTGAAGGTGTCATTGACAGTAAACGAGTGGGAGAAATCGGTGGAATTAAAATTATAACGCCGGAAGAATTTGAAGAAAAGAAGGAAGATACGTTTATTGTGGTTTCCGTGACTGAGCAGGAAAAGTTGCGAATGAAAATGGAAGAATGCTATGCAGGCAGATATATCTATGAAGGTGATGGAATTTATATTCAGTCATTAAAAAATAATTTTTATAGTGATTTTTATGATAATGAAATCAATGGATATCTGGATGATTGTTTGATAAATCTCAGGGCATGTGGAAAAATAAAAGTAGGAAAAAATGTGAAAATTGGAAAAAATGTAACAATAACGGTAGGTGACTATTCCAAACTAATAATTGGTGATGATGTAACTTTGAAGGATAATGTAATCATCAAGGTATCGGGCGATTCGATTGCTAAAATAGGAGATAATGTATCGTTAGGAGAAAATGTTAAGTTTCGCACATTGAACAATTCAGTTTCAAATATTAAAAGAGGATGCCGGATTGATGATGAAAGTTGTATCAATGTAACAGATGATTCAAAACTAATTATGGGTTCAGGGTGTGCTTTGAAACGTTTTCAGGATTTTTATGTATTTAAGAATTCGGAGGCAAAGTTTGGTGAAAGGACAACACTTGCAAGAAGTAATATGATACACGTTCTTGATCATACAAAGTTTCAGTGTGGAAAAGATTGCATGTTTTCATATAAGATAAATATTAGAACGTTAAATTCTCATACCATATTCACACAGAATGGAATAAAACATACAAAAGAAAGTGTTATTTTGGGAAATCATGTTTGGATTGGTATGGAGTGTATTCTTATGCCAGGAACTAATATAGGAGATTGTAGCATTGTTGGTGCTTCTACATTAGTAAATAAAAAAATACCACCTCACTGTCTGGTAGTTGGTACGCCATGCAGAATAATGGAAGAAGGTGTGGATTGGAGTCGAAAAGAAAAAATTGATGAAGAATACTTTATGGAAGAAGTAAAACAAAGAGAGTTTTAGTTATACCCCCATACCTGATACATTTACGGTGATATAAAAATGTATGAGGTATGGGGGCTTTTGTCATGCTTCCAAGGCAAGTCTTATACGTTGAATTCGGTTCAGCCCTTGGCTGTGAGTTAAAACAAGAGTAACATATGCCGATATACAAAGTGTAATTGAAATTTGTTACAGAATGCGAAATAGAAAAGATGTAATGTTTTCCAGTATAAAGGAGAAACTAGAAAAGGAGAGAACATTGTAATAAGGGGGAAGCTACATGTCAGGCACAATAGCAATCATCACCGCCCGCGGTGGTAGCAAACGTATCCCAAGGAAGAACATCAAAGATTTTCTTGGACGACCTATTATTGAATATTCTATCAAGGCAGCTTTGGAATCTGGCATTTTTTCAGAAGTTATGGTATCTACGGATGATGAAGAAATTGCTGAAATTGCAAAGCATGCCGGGGCTAAAGTACCTTTTTTGAGAAGTAAGGAAAATAGTAATGATCACGCTACTACAGGTGATGTGTTAATGGAAGTACTTGATTATTACAAGAAACAGGGAACAGATTTTGTGTATGTTTGCTGTATTTATCCTACGGCACCTTTTGTGACGGCAGATAAATTAAAGAAGGCGTACCAAATTATAAAGGATAGTGGTGGTTATCAGTTAAATCCTGTAGTAGCTTATTCATTTCCACCACAAAGAGGCGTGGTGATTAGGGATGGAGAGCTTCAAATGGTGCAGCCACAACATCGGTTAACCAGGTCTCAGGATTTGGAAACCTATTATCACGATTGTGGACAGTTTTATTTTTACCGTGAGGATAAATTGGTGGAAGGAAACGGCGTGATTACAGAACATATTTTGCCTCTTGTAGTGTCGGAACTTGAAGTTCAGGATATTGACAACGAGACAGATTGGAAACTTGCAGAGATGAAATATCAGTTGATGGAGGGGAAACTATGAAGGGTTTAAAAAGATTATGTGCCATAATTTGTTGCGTGGCTCTTGTAGCCGGATTTTGCCAAATGCCGGTGGTTATTTCAGCAGCAACGAAAAATACCAGTCATGACACGGCAACAGTTGTTAAGCTTAATGCAAAAAAAACGGGTACAATCACTACAGATGAGGATAATACATTATATTATTATTTTACAACAACAGCGGAACAGGCATATTATGAAATTTCGGCAAGTACCAGTGTTAAGGATGTTGATTTTAATATTCTTGTCGAAGATGAGGATGAAGTAACCCAGGATAGTATGTTTATTTCTTCGGAAGAAGCCGGCAAAATGTTAGTTGAACTCGAAAAGAATAAAAAGTACTATATTGTTGTAAGTGCAAATGTGGAAAAAAATTCCTCTTTCAATTTTGAAGTAAAAAAAATAGTTGATGATTTTGCAAATAAAATAGAAGATGCAACTATGGTTACTCTTGGAAGGAATATAGAGGGAACCATTGAAGTAAAGAATGATATTGACTATTTGAAATTTAAAACGGTTGAACAAAATGTGTATTATCAATTTGAAGTAATCAATACAAGCATAAATGATGATATTATTTTAGATGTTCAAAATGAAGATGGTTTATCTGAAGATAGTGTTACCGTGGAGCCAAAGTCTTCCGGAAAGACAGTAAAATTTCTGGAAAAAGGAAAAAATTATTACATGCAGATAAATACATATGGAGCTGAGGAAATAGGTAATTACAAGATTATAGTTACCATGC
>CADBNB010000345.1 GCA_902795895.1 uncultured Lachnospiraceae bacterium
CACTGTGACAAATTAAATAATATAAAACTACATATATTTAACACCCGTAACACGAAAGATATGAGCCACATGTTTAGATTCTGTAACAGTTTAAAAAGTGTAAGTTTTAGCAATTCCAATACTGGAAATATTACTAATATGTCATACATGTTTTATGACTGCAAACATTTAAAAAGTATAAATTTCAGCAACTTCAACACTAGCAAGTTGAAAAATATGTCATACATGTTTTTTAACTGCGAAAAGTTAACAAGCTTAAATGTCAGTAAATTCAACACTAAAAATGTTACTAACATGAATTCTATGTTTTTTAACTGTAAAAAGTTAGAATCTATAGATGTCAGTAAATTCAACACTGACAAAGTTACTAATATGATGTACATGTTTTATTCCTGCCAAAAACTAACATCTTTAAACGTTAGCAAATTCAACACTAGTAAAGTGGAAGATATGAGATACATGTTTTGTCACTGTAAAAACCTTAAAGCTTTAGACGTTAGCAAATTCAACACAAAAAATGTCACTAATATGAAATACATGTTTTATGACTGTCAAAAACTAGAAGCTTTAAATATTAGCAAATTCAATACTAACAATGTAGAAGATATGAGATACATGTTTGCTCGTTGCAGAAACATAAAAACAGGTATAACTGATCTAAAAACTCCTAAAAATGCGAATACAAAAAATATGTATTTATGCTGTGAAAAACTAGATAAAGTACAAGAGATTGTATTAGAAGATGCAGGTATCACGTGTAAATATTACACCAACGGATTATTAGAAGTAACCGGTACAGGTGAATTACGTAAATCTGATATTTACAAAAGTGAGTACTTTTATCCTTGGGATTATTATCGTAAATACATAACCAAAGCAAAAATAAACATACAAGGTGCAACAAATTTCACCCACTTATTTTCCGATTGTTCATTATTGGAAAATGTAGATTTTAGTGGAACAGATACAAGTAAAATAGTAGATATGAGTTATATGTTCAACAGTTGTACCCAATTGGAAAACATAGATTTCAGCCAAATCGATACAAGCAATGTAACCAATATGAGTTTCATGTTCCGCAATTGCAAAAAGTTGAATAGTTTGGGTGTCGAAACAATCTCCCACCAAGCCAACACAAAAACAATCGGAATGTTCGCCGGTTGCTATCAGTATAAACCAGACGATTATTACGAAGAAAAGACCGGGGATTTTGTATGGCGTTTCTATAATAATGGTTTGTTGGAAGTCACAGGCTCAGGTGAATTAATTAACGACGAATACGACGAATTTTATGGAGATGTTGAACCAATATGGAATGGCTATCAACCATTTATAAAACAAGCAAAATTAGAGGTTAGCGGAATAACAATTCTAACTATGTTATTTAAGGATTGTACACAACTTGAACAGGTAGATTTAAGCAAACTTGACACAAGAAATGTAACCTCTGTCAATTACATGTTCTCAAATTGTCCAAAGCTTAAAAACGGAAAAGAAACGTTGAAACTTCCAGATACAGTCGATACAACCTTATTAAACCGTGACTATATCCCAGTAGTAGATGACGAGGATTAACAATACTTTACATGAAAAAGGGGCCAAAGCCCCTTTTCCATGTATTTTTTTATTTGAAACTGTGCACTCGCACTAGAGTTTTGCAATCAAAACTCTTTGTTCTATAATGCCTTGATTCGCTCAATTGCCTTCTTTGTATTTTCGTGTGTTCCGAAAGCTGTCAGACGGAAATACCCTTCTCCGCTAGGTCCAAATCCGGAACCCGGAGTTCCTACAATGTTTCCTTTTTCCAACAAAAAGTCAAAGAATTCCCAGGATGTCATCTGATCTGGCGTTTTTAGCCAAATGTATGGAGCATTTACGCCACCATATACAGTGTAACCTGCACCTGCAAGTCCTTCTTTGATTATCTTTGCATTTTCCTTGTAGTAGCCTACCTGCTCTTTTAACTGTGCCTTTCCAGCATCTGAATATACCGCCTCTCCTGCACGCTGGATAATGTATGGGGCACCGTTAAATTTTGTACCATGACGTCTTGCCCATAAGGAATGAAGCGTCACATCTCCACTCTTTAATTCCTTTGGAATTACGGTAAATCCTAAACGAACGCCGGTAAATCCTGCATTTTTCGAAAAACTTCTAAGCTCGATGGCACAAGTTCTGGCACCTTCACATTCATAAATGGAATGTGGCACATTGTCCTCAGAAATATATGCTTCGTATGCAGCATCATAAATGATAACGGAACCATTTTTATTTGCGTAATCAACCCATTCCTGCAACTGGGCTTTCGTAACGGTGGAACCTGTTGGATTGTTAGGGAAGCAAAGGTAAATCACGTCAGGTGTTTTTCCCTTTGGAAGCTCTGGTGCAAATCCATTGTCTGCAGTACATGGCATGTAGATTACATCACTCCACTGCTCTGTTGTCGGATTATATGTACCGGTTCTTCCTGCCATAACATTGGTATCTACATACACCGGATACACTGGGTCACAAACTGCGATTTTATTGTTCTGTGCGAAGATTTCCTGAATATTTCCTGAATCAGATTTTGCTCCGTCACTGACAAAGATTTCATCCGCACTGATGTCGCATCCTCTTTTCTTATAATCATTTTCAGCAATGGTATTTCTTAAAAATTCATATCCCAAATCCGGTGCATATCCACGAAATGTCTCTGCAACCGCCTGTTCATCCACTGCTTTGTGAAGTGCCTCAATAATGGCAGGAACAAGAGGTTGTGTCACATCTCCGATTCCTAGCGAAATCACTTCTTTGGAAGGATTTGCAGCTTTGTATGCTGCCACCTTTTTTCCTATATTTGAAAATAAATAACTTCCTGGTAATTTTAAATAATTCTCGTTTACTTGAAACATCTTTTTCCTCCTATTAGTCATTATATAGTGTTAATATCATTTTTGCACTTTCCGTCATTTTTCTTCCAACGTCCATACTAGTTTTCTGAATATAGCGGAATGCCTCTTCCTCGCTCAAACCATTTCTCTCCATGAGCAAATGCTTTGCTTCATCAATGCATTTGCGGTCTTCCTCACTTCTTGCCGGCGGAGCTTTTTTCTTTTTACGGATTCTCCGGTAAAAATTCTCCGTGATCATATTGATGGTATTGATAAGATCACCGGTTCGAAACGGTATGGAAAGTTTTACTGTATGATCTGTGAATACCTCTATGGAAACGTCTTTTGTAAGCAAAATCATTCCAAACAACTCTGGTAACATCTGAGACAATTCGGAATAATCCATATCCCGAATCCGTTTTCCACAAATGACTACGCCGTAATCACGGTCATTTGCATTTCTCAAAATTTCGGCTCCCGTTTCACATACGATTACTTCAAAGGGCATTCCCTGACGCCTAATCAAAGTTGCAATTTTTTGGGCATCTTCCAGTCTGGACATTGCGATCAACACACTACCCATACGCATTCACCTTTCTGACAACATTCACCAATATTACAACTTTACAAGATAACGGTTGATTTCCCAATCAGAAACCTGAAGCATGTATTCCTTCCACTCCTGTTCCTTTACCTCAAGGTAAATACTTAGGAATTCTTCGCCTAATACTTTTTTCATGAATTCACTTTTCTTAAGTTCATTCAATGCTTCCTTTAAACTGTCCGGCAAATATTTCTGCTCCTCGGACCAACTCTTTACAAGTTCCTCAGGCTCAATTTTTTCCTTCATTCCAACAAATCCTGCGTACAAACATACCGTCAATGCAAGGTATGGATTTGCAGAAGGATCCGGGAAACGAAGTTCTACTTTTGTAGTACCAAATGATTTTCTTACTTTTGCAAAAATGTTTTCTCCTTTTTTCGCCCAATTGATTTCTCTTGGAGCTTTATATCCGGATAAAATTCGCTTGTAAGAATTGATGGTAGGATTGGTGATTGCCGCCATCTCTCTGGCATATTTCATCACTCCACCAACAAAGTATTTCGCTTTGTTTTCATCCTCATCAAAAATATTTACACCGTCTTTATACAAAGAAAAGTTTAAATGCATTCCGGAGCCGGCTGCATCCATTTTCGGCTTTGGCATAAAGGTTGCATATAATCCGAAGCGTTTTGCAATGGAACGTACTGCAAACTTAAATGTCACTAAGGCATCGGCTGTTTTCATGCCCTCTCCCTCTCGGAAATCAATTTCGTGCTGGGCTGGTGCCTTTTCATGATGGGAAGATTCAATGTCAAATCCCATTTCTTCAAGGTTTAACACCATTTCTCTACGGGCATTTTCTCCCAAATCTGCAGGTCCTACATCCAGATATCCGGCCTGCTCATGGGCGATTACTGTTGGCATGCCATTGTCGTCAGTGTGGAATAAAAAGAATTCACATTCTGAGTCCACCATACAACGATATCCTTTGTCTTTTCCAAGCTGCAATGTCCGCTCTAAAATGGCTCTCGGACTCAATGCTACCGGATTTCCCTCTGCGTCCACTACGTCGCACATAAATTTTCCTACTCTGCCCTGCTGTGGTCTCCAGGACAAAATCACAAAGGAATCTAAATCTGGTTTTAAGTAATATTCCTCGTCCGAAGAATACTGCTGGTCGAACAAGGCAGAACCTTCAAAGAAATATTCATTATTCAACACCCGATCTAACTGACTTGGTGTTACTGCAATATTTTTTAAATTTCCGAACATATCCACAAACTGCAAACGGATAAATTCCACATCTTCTTCCTCAATAATCTGTAAAATATCTTCTCTCGTCTTCATACAAAATCTCCTTTCCGTTTCTGCCGTATATCTTTTGTTATTTCGTTAAGAATTTTACTTATTGGTGACTTGAACAGTAGATATCTATTTCAAAAACCCGCTTTCGTACAGTTTTTTTCATATATATCTACTGCCCAAGTCATATACGAAATTAGTGCGCTTAACGAAATAACGCTTTTACTTTGATAACACACAGGTCTCAAAGTCTGTAAAATTGCATGCAAGCATGCATTTTCAGACTTTTTTCCCCTAGTGTCATTATACCAAAAATCGGCAGTTTTATCTATCAAGACATGCCTTCACAAGTCCTGCGAATAGTGGATGTGGTTCGTCCGGTCTTGACTTAAATTCCGGATGGGCTTGTGTAGCCACAAAGTATGGATGATCTTTAATCTCAATCATTTCCACGATTCTTCCGTCCGGAGATATTCCTGAAAGAACCATACCATTTTGGGACAATGTATCACGATATGCATTGTTTACTTCATATCTGTGACGATGTCTTTCTGTGATATCTTTCTTTCCGTACAATTCAAGTGCCTTTGTACCATCCTGAAGCACACACGGATAAGCACCAAGTCGCAATGTTCCACCAAGATTTTCAATATCATCCTGTCCCGGCAACAATGTGATTACAGGATTTGTTGTATCAGGATCGATTTCTATACTTGCAGCATCTTCTAATTTGCACACATTTCTTGCAAATTCCACGATTGCCATCTGCATTCCAAGACACAGACCAAGGAATGGTTTCTTTTGCTCTCTGGCGTATTGAATTGCCAGTAATTTTCCTTCTACACCTCTTGTTCCAAAGCCTCCCGGAACTAATATTCCGTCCATGTCTTTCAATTTTTCATGAATGTTTTCCGGTGTCAGTTCTTCCGAATCAACCCATGCAATATCAACCTCTGCTTTATTGGCGATACCGCCATGTTTCAAGGCTTCAACCACGCTGATATAGGCATCATGAAGGGATACATATTTACCAACTAAAGCTATTTTTACGTTGTGAACCGGATTTTGGAAATCCTCCACCATCTGTTTCCATTTGGTAAGGTCCGGTGTTTTATTTTCCAGATGCAGGCACTCACAAACTACACCTGCAAGATTTTCTTCTTCCATCATAAGTGGTACTTCATAAAGGGATTTTGCATCCAGATTTTGAAGTACGTACTCCGGTTTTACATTACAGAATAACGCAATCTTTTCCCGCATTTGCTGATCCACCGGATAGTCGGAACGACATACTAAAATGTCCGGCCAGATACCCATACTCTGCAAACTCTTAACACTCATCTGGGTTGGTTTTGTCTTCATTTCTCCTGATGATTTCAGATACGGAATCAATGTTACCTGTATCATAATGGCATTTTCTCTGCCCACTTCCGCCTGAAACTGTCGAAATGACTCAAGAAACGGCTGACTCTCAATATCACCTACGGTACCACCAATTTCAATAATGGAAATAGTCACACCTTTATCTTCTTTTTCCTTGTAAATTCTATCTTTAATCTCATTTGTAATGTGCGGAATTACCTGTACGGTTCCCCCCTGATAGTCTCCATGACGTTCTTTATTTAATACTGACCAATACACTTTTCCTGTTGTGACATTGGCATTGCTGTCCAAATTTTCATTGATAAAACGCTCATAATGTCCGATATCCAAATCTGTCTCTGTTCCGTCTTCCGTTACGAACACTTCTCCATGCTGGATAGGATTCATGGTGCCCGGATCCACGTTGATGTATGGATCGAATTTTTGCATTGTTACATGGTAACCTCTTGCTTTCAATAAACGTCCAAGGGATGCGGCTGTGATACCTTTTCCAAGACCAGACACAACACCACCAGTGACAAAAACATATTTAACCATTTGCGTACCTCTTTCTTTTAACAATGATAAAACGAAATGAACAAAACTCCTTATAATAAATTAAAGAAAGCGTCAGAAAAAAACTGCCACTGGCAGATTTTTCTGACGCCTTTGTCATTTCTTATTTTTTACACTATACCAAGTCTATCACTATCACAAACTTTTGTAAATAGAAATTTATTTTTTATTCCACTTCCCCATCAAATACTTTCGTTGCAGGTCCGGTCATAAAGGCAGAGTGACTTTCGTCCCCATCCCAGAAAATCTCCAAATCTCCACCAAGTAGTTTCACCGTTACCTGCTTTTTTGTATATCCATTGATTATACTCGCCACTGCCACAGCTGTTGCGCCGGTTCCACAAGCAAGAGTTTCCCCGGAACCACGCTCCCACACACGCATCTCTACCGTATTTTCATCAAGAACACGAACAAATTCTGTATTTACTCTGTTTGGAAACGCAGGATGATGTTCAAACAATGGTCCCCAGTATTCCAATGCAAAATCTGCCACCGGTTCATCTATGTACACAATGGCATGAGGATTTCCCATAGAAACACAAGTTACTTTAAAAGTTCTATCATTTACCTTAAAATCCGCATTTTTAATCATCTTGTGGCAACTGCATTTTTCACCGGCTCCCTCTAAACTTTCCGAAACACTTACAAAATAAGAAGCCACGCAAGGCACTTTTTCCGGCAAAAGGATCGGCGCTCCCATGTCAACTTTGGCTGATTTCACCTTTTGACTCGCCTCATCCACAGTTACTTCTATTGTTTTGATACCTGCCAATGTTTCCACATTTATGGTCTGTTTTTCTACAATTTTATTATCATACACATACTTTGCCACGCAACGGACACCATTTCCGCACATTTCCCCTCTAGAACCGTCTGCATTATACATTTCCATCTCACAATCAGCTACCTTAGACGGATTGATGAAAATAATGCCATCTGCTCCAATTCCAAAATGAGTTTTCGACAATCTCACCGCAAGTTCAGACTTGTTATCCACATGCTCCTCAAATCCATTCACATAGATGTAGTCATTTCCCAAACCATGCATTTTCGTAAATTTCATCTTTTTACCTCTCCTTTTCTATAC
>CADBNB010000346.1 GCA_902795895.1 uncultured Lachnospiraceae bacterium
AGAGAACGAAAGAAAACATGCAAATAAATTTTGCGTTTTCTTTCGTTCTTTTTTTATGTAATAGGAAATTGCGATGCAATTTCCTATTACATAAAAACGCTCCGCGAGGATGCTTCAGACTAAAAAAAATAAGAAAAGAGGAGAATACATATGGTAGAACAATGGATGGAGTTACATGTAATGAGAATGGGAATGATTGTTGCAGGAGTAATAGGAATGAGTATAGAATTAGTGCTTAGTCTATGGAGCAGCAGACTTCTTCGAAAACAAAACCGGGATGAAATTGACCAGACGGCACTTGGACAATTATTGAAAAGCAGGCTGTTACTTGGGAAAAAATACGGAGTTATTGTGAATAATGTGGATAGATTTGTGGATAAGTGTGTGAATAAGCAAAAAATTCTTGGTATAAATTTATGCACATGGCAAAAACGTTGTGGACAATTAAAAATTTTGTCTTTTGTATTTGCTATATTTTCCATTGTTGGAAACGTTTACATAAATTGTGGACAAGTCCGGTTGATGCGTGAATGTATTTATGCAGTAATTATGTTGACATTGTGGATAAGTGTTCATTCGGCAGGAAATTATTGTGGAAAATTAGATTATATACGAGATGGCAGTCTGGAATTTGTAGAAAATCAATTATTGCCACTATTAATATACGATAATCCGGAAATACAGATTGGGGAATATCTTACGGAAATCAAAGGAGAGCGGGGAGTGAAAAAATCAAAAGATGCCCACAGAAACAATCCAAAGAGAGCAGAGATTGAAAAAGTGAAAAAAGAACTGGTGGAGGAACTCAAACAGGAACGAAAAAAGAGAGATTTATTTCAGCTGGATACATGTCAGATGCAGGAAAATGAGCCAGTTCAGGATATGGATATAGAAAAAGACATAATGAAAAAAATGAATAATGAGGAGATGAAACTCGAGGAGAAAGAAGAAAATATGGAACAGGATGAACAAGTAGAAACGAAAAAGGAAAGGTTTAAAACGGAGGGAAAACAAAAGGATAGAGAACCAAAAGCTTCCCATTGGCTTGGAAGTCAGATTTTAGAGCAGGAAAATGACAGTCAGCTGTTGAAAGAAATTTTGAGGGAATATTTGCAATAGCATAAAAAAACAATTGTGAAAGGAAGAAATGTGAAGTAAAATATACAGGAAAGTTTTTTTAGAGGAGGAAGTATTATGAGATACGAGATTAAAGGAACTCCATTACCAGTAGTGGAGTGTCAGTTAGAGCCAGGAGAAACAATTATTTGCGAGGGCGGTGCCATGAGTTGGATGACACCAAACATGTCTATGCAAACATCCGGTGGAGGAATTGGTAAGATGTTTTCGAAAGCGTTTTCTGGAGAGTCAATGTTCCAAAATAGATATACAGCACAGGGCGGAATGGGAATGATTGCATTTGCATCAAGTTTTCCGGGAAATATTATTGCGGTAGAGATTCAGCCGGGAAGAGATATTATTTGTCAGAAATCTTCATTTCTTGCTGCAACTTCAGGTGTTGAACTATCTATTCATTTTCAAAAGAAATTTGGTGCCGGTTTGTTTGGCGGTGAAGGATTTATTATGCAAAGACTTTCAGGAAGTGGAATTGCATTCCTTGAAATTGATGGAAGTGTAGTAGAAAAATATTTAGAGGCAGGGCAGCAGATTGTTGTTGATACCGGATATCTTGCAATGATGGATTCGTCTTGTTCTATGGATGTTCAGACTGTTAAGGGCGTTAAAAATGCATTGTTGGGTGGAGAAGGTATTTTTAACACGATAATAACAGGACCGGGAAAGGTTAGCTTGCAGACTATGCCGGCTTGCCAGGTTGCAGGTATTCTTTCAAAATATATTACAACAGGAAAGTAAATTTACACGCCACAAATGCCTGCTTTGCAGGCATTTGTTTTATGAAAGGAAAGAGAAAATGAAGAATGATACAAAACCGCAGAATGTAGTTGAAGATACTCCCAAAACAATTAATAATAATTATGATAAGACTTGCTTAAGGGAGTTTGGAGACTTCTATGCTGAAATAGAGGAGTCAGCAGTTAGGAAAGCAAAAGAGTATGCGGAGTATGTGATGGAGAAACAGCCTAAAATCTACAGAGAGGGGGAAAAGACAAACACTTTTAGTTCGAAACCTGTGTTTATATTGTTTTTATGCCTGATCATACCATTTTTTTCTATGTATAGTAATATCAAGAAATACAATGAGGATGATTATCAATCTAAAAATACTAGTTATGAGAACGATATTGAACAATTGACAAATGAAAAGGAAGATGAAGAAGACTCTAAATTAACAGAGGCTGAATATAAAAAATTATGTGAGAGGAAAGAATATAAAGAATTATTGCATAAGAGTGAAGATTTGGCAGGGAAAAAAGTGAAAGTGGATGTTAAAGTGCGAGTGGCGGATCAAGATAGAATTGAATATAAAACTATGCATGATACACTACTATGTGATCCAGTAAAAGATTCAGATAGTCCAATGTTTGGCTCTGTTATGCTTGAATTTGATAGCGAAACATCCGAACTTAAACAGGAGATAATTGATAACAAGTGTTCAACTGTTTACGGTAAAGTCGAAAAAGATGGGCTTTCTTTAATAAGTGTGACAATCAAAGTAAAAAAAAAAAAAAAAATA
>CADBNB010000347.1 GCA_902795895.1 uncultured Lachnospiraceae bacterium
CAAATTGTGCCTTTGCTCCATGTTTATTGTTATAATCAGGATACTGTGCCTTTTCAGAAGCAATCTGGATAAGTTCACCAATAGCAGCGTAATGTTTGCCTTCGCTTTCTGTTCTTGGATTATTTCGTGTAACCTTCTATTCCAATGTATTACTATAAACTGTTACATTTTTTTTCAGATATTTCAACCATTTACAAAATGATTAATCAAAATTTATCTCATACAATAATAATCCATATTCCAAACCAGATACAAAGGCAGATTCAATGTTTTTACACCTTCACAATCATTTTGTGCAATATTTTTTAAAGAAAACTTAAAGCCATTTTGTATATCGTATTTCTTACAAAACTGTCTATAACTTTTTGCCCTGGTATTCGTTGCAGCTTTCACTTCAATTGGAACAATCTCGCCATCTTCTTCACACAAAAAGTCCAATTCTGCTGTATTTCCTGAACGCCAAAAAAATGGTTTCTTATTGTTATTGATCAATTCATTCAAAACATAGTTTTCAACAACTGCACCCTTAAGTGTTTTTATATTCACATCCGGCCCCAACATACTCTTATGACTTATGCCTAATCTCCTACTCAACAAACCAATATCCGCCATATACACTTTAAAATATGATGCATCTGCATTTGCCGACAAAGGAATTTCCGCATTTTTCACTAATTCAATCATATAAATTAGTCCGGCATTTTTCAACCATTGTAATGCTTCTTCCAATTCATGTGCTCTTTTACCAGCTTTGACATGCGAAAAAACAAATTTATTATTTTCCTTTGCAAGCTGTTTTGGAACAGACTCCCATATCCATCGTATTTTTTCAATTTCTGATAAAGGAGCATGTTTTGAAAAATCGTCTGCATAATCAGCTAATATTTCATCTTGAATACTCGCTACTTCATCAAAATCTTTTGTTTCAACATATTCTTTCACCGCTTCAGGCATACCACCAACAATATAATACTCTTTTAGTAATCGTTCCATTGGTTTCGCGTATAACTCAGGAATTTCTCTTGTAACAATCCATTCAGAAAAAATATCAATATATTTTTCCTCATGGCATGCCATAAGAAACTCTTTAAAACTCATAGGATACATATTTACGCGATTTACTTTCCCTACCGGAAATGCAATATTTTCCTGTCTTAATGCAACGCCTAACAATGATCCTGCGCATACAATATGCAACTCTCTATAATTTTCGCAAAAATACTTCATTGCAGTAATTGCTCTGGGACACTCTTGTATTTCGTCAAAAAAAAGCAACGTTTTTCCAGGCGTCAACTTTGAATTGCTAATAATCTGAATTTCATTGATAATTCGATCAACATCAAAATCAAATTCAAAAATTGCTTCATATTTTTCGTTAGATTCAAAATTGATATACACCATATTTTCAAAATATTCTTTTCCAAACTCCTTCAAAACATAGGTTTTTCCACATTGTCTAACCCCTGTCATAATCAGAGGCTTACGTCTTCTGCTATCTTTCCATTTTAATAATTCTTGAATTACCTCTCTTTTCATCCAATCACATCCTATATTCATGATTTGCTGTTTAAATTTATCATAACCACAAATATATTATAACATTTTTCATAGGAACTTTGCAAACAAACTTACATTTTTCATAGGAACTTTGTTATCAAACCCGAATTGCAACCTATTCTTCTTACGCAATTTCTTCTAACCACTCATTTAATTCGTAAGCGATTCAAAAAAGTGGCACTACCCAACTGATAATGCCACAATCTTTTATCCTTCCAACATAACATCAGCTTCCCACAAACTGTTGCACCAATATACAAAGTTTGTCTTCAAAAGCAATACATCCGATGTTGTACTTCCTTTATATTTCGTTTCAAATTCTTCTTTGGAAACATATTTTGCAAGTTTCAACTGACAAAGAAGAGCAACCAGAACCTGGTATTCCTCCACATTTTCCACTTCCGTCTGCAAAGAAAAACCTCTTTTCAAAGTGGTTGGTGACACCTGAAATCTGTCAATAAAATCTGCCAGACGTTTCAGTTCAATTTCACCAAGTTCATTTCCAACTAAGCTGTCATTTTGCTGTGATAACATGCTCATTCCAAGTGCTGACGCAATATTTTTCTCAAATACAGGATTTTCACGGTCTATCATATCATCAGCCGACTTAATCTTAAGATGCTCCTTATCCGGCACATACATCAATGCAAAAATCAAGGAAAGCACATCCGTAAGCAATGCAATGGTCAGACATAACACAGCCATTTTCCGCGTGTCAGACTGTAATAATCTTAGGATTGGAAGTACGTAAATATCCTGCAATTCATAACTTTTCGCCTCAACTTTTTCTTTACTTCCAATCAAATCATACACATGATTGATTTCAGCAATTCCTTTGCTGATTTCCCATTGCAGACTACTTTTGCACTTAGAAGGATCTTTTTCTGAAATATCTGCATAATCACGCATGATTGCATCCACTTCATTTTCATGTAACGATATGCACTGCGTCAACAGTTCTGCATCCAATATATTCTTTGGATAATACTGATTATGAAGGGCGATTAACTTGTAAATGCCCTGGGAAATCTTTTGCACATTTTTCCCCTCAGAAATACTGTCTGCCATAGTACCTCTGATTGTTTCCAAATCAACAGACAAATCATTGGAAGAAGCCACTCCCACACTCGCACATAAAGCATGAATGGACTCGGTCATGTTTTTCTTCTTTCCTTTTAATTTTGCCTGCTCTTCCACTACTTCTGTTCTTGAACTATATCCATGCTTTTTCAAAATACTTTTTGTATTGCTGCTTGACTCAGTTGCATTACTCTTTGCATTGGATTTTACATATGCTTCATAAGCTTTTGCATACTCCTCATAGGTAGAAAAATTGTATCTTTGAGGAGCAGTCATGGATGTAGTGTTTGTACTAGGTACACCGTCTAACTGTGCAATGATATCCTTTAACTCCTGCTGTTTCGTATTCCATCCAACCACCGTAGTGGTCAAATCTGTAACTGCTACATTTAATTCCTGCTGTGCCTTTTTATCAGCTTCGTTTATCAGATTTTTATACTGACTTTCCAATGTGTTTTTATACTCAGTATATGTTTCCTGATAATAAGTCAGTGGTGAATTCACGTTATTGTAAATTCCTATATAAGAAAAATAACTGGAACAGCACATGGCTAACACAAGTGAAAGCACTTTTGCAACATTTCTTCTATTTCGAAGTGCATTTTCCTGAAAATAAACAACCATTTGCACAGCAACAGCAAACAAAAGGGGTGCCAACACAAAAATACCTTTAAAATAATACACGGACCCCTGATATGTTGTCAGAAACGAAAGTATCTGCAACAAAAGAGAAACGCCTGCTGCCACATACACCATCTGCTTGTTCTTAAATATGTTCAACATTTTCTTCCTCCATCTTATCGCAAATCTGGAATGTCAGGATAACCTTAAACTGGTCTCCATCCACTTCCAGATGAAATTCTCCACCACACGCAATCGTAAATCCTTGTGCAATGGACAATCCTAAACCACTACCTTCTGTGTTTCTTGATTTATCACCACAGAAGAAACGCTCAATTGCATCCTCCGCCGTAAAATTCATCTCATAATTGGCGGTATTTTTAATTGTAACACTCACTTCCTGTTCATGTATTTTCTGTTCTATAAATATTCTTGAACCTTTTAAAGAATACTTTAATGCATTTTCCATGAGATTTTGGAACACGCGGTACATCCGCTGTCCATCTGTATTTACATATACATCTTTCTCTGTCAGCTTCACCTTCACATCAAAGCCGGAAGTTTTTATTTTGTCATCCAATAAAACCAAGGTCTGTGTCAATAATTTATTGAGACTTAACACTTGTTTTTCGATTTTGATTTCTCCGCTGGCAGTCTTTGCCATGTCAAAAACATCCGATACAATTCCCCGAAGTTTTTCAGATTTTCGTTCCAAAATGGCAACATAATCTTTTGCTTCCTCCGGCAAATCCTCCATTCGATTCAACAAATCTATATAGCTGATAATGGATGTCAACGGAGTTTTTAAATCATGGGAGACATTTGTCACAAGTTCAATTTTTGTCCGTTCTGATCGTATCCGTTCCTCTAAACTCTTTTCATACCCTTTTCCGATTGCCGTAAGGCTCTCTACTTCCCGCTTGAATGGTGCCACTGCCTGCATTTCAAGATTTGCGTAATCGCCATTGGAAATCTTTAAAATCTGATCATCCACCGTCGCATATCTGGCAGCAATCTTCTTCGTTCCCAGATAATAAAGAATTACAACCGCAATGGCAATAAAAATAAATATCACATCAATGAAATAAAAGGCTTTTGCATATTTTTCTAATCTTCCATGATTATATAAATCAGTCAAAGTCATGATCTGATGACACAAAATGATTCCTAATGTCTGTACTAACACCGTATTTCTCTTACGTTCTACCGTCTGAAAACCTTCCTCATACCATCGTTCTCCAGTAATTGATCCAATCATATTTCTTTTGATAAACTTCTTTGTGCTACTTATTGTAGAAAGTAATATTTGTTTTATATTCTGATTTTTCCTGCTTTTTTCTCTTACAAACAACACAATTATAAGACCAAGGCAACCAAAAAATCCAACAATAAATGCCATCAATTTCATAAAACGTTTTTCATATAGATTTTCAATCTGTTGATTGACACTTTTTCCAAGGAACAGATATACATATCCTGCCCTATCAAATTTTTCATTCATGATTGTATCTAATTTTGACCAATCCATTTGTTTAAGCGTTCGTTCCAAATAATTATATTTTTCCGAACGGACTACCACGGTGCCACCGCTGTAATAACCAATCATCACGCCATTTTTAATTTCTTCTTTCACATCGGTAGATACTCTGAAAACAGTCCCATCAAAAAAAAATTCATCATCTCGCGAATCATTAAGATTTGTATGGATACCATCCGGCCAAAATGAAACATAGTACCACATATTTCCATCCACCACTTCAAATGGTCGATTTTTTTCTATAAACAATGTGTCTGATACATAATTAATACCACTTTCGTCTGTAATATCATACCTCGAATAATTACTACTCTCATCATTTTTAACATTATGAATCAATGCTTCTGTGTATGTTTTTTCTACATTACACATAGTTTCCAAAAGCCAGTCTTTAAACGCCTGACTCTCATAATAGGATGTAAAATATACATCGTAATTTGAAAAGGAGAATTTATGATTATCCCCTATTCCAAAACTCGAAATATTTATCAGACAGATTACGCATCCAAGCAACGCAAAAAATCTAATGCACAAGGCTTTTTTTAATATTTTTCTAAATTTTATCCATTTTATAGCCAATACCCCATACCACCTTTATATATTTTGGTTCACTTGGATTGATTTCAATTTTTTCCCGAAGTCTTCGAATGTGAACCATCACTGTATTTTCCACTCCGTATGCAATGTCATTCCAGACTTTTTCATATATTGTTTCTGCCGAAAAAACCATTCCCGGATTTTTCATTAACATCATTAGTATGTTGTATTCTTTCGCTGTCAGTTTTACCGGTTCACCATCCACATACAGTTGTTTTTCCTTTACGTTAAGTTCCAGTCCGCCATTTACAATAATTTCCCTGGGATTTTTTTCCGGAACACCGTAATTTCCAAGTTTTAAATATCTTCGTGTCTGTGATTTTACTCTAGCCAATAATTCTGCCGGTTTGTAAGGTTTTGAAATGTAATCATCTGCGCCCATGGATAATCCCAAAACCAAATCGCTTTCTTCTGTTTTTGCCGTCAAAAGGATAATAGGAATGTTTTTATCCATTCTCACTTGCATCATTGTACTAAGTCCGTCCTGCTTTGGCATCATGATATCCATAATAATCAAATGGATTTCTTCCTGATTTAACACATCCAACGCTTCCAAGCCATCATATGCTTTGAATGTCTCATATCCTTCCGTCTGAAGTAATTTACAGATGGCATCCACAATTTCATGCTCATCGTCCACTACTAAAATCTTCACATTTTCCATGTCTTCCTCCAATGAACTGTTCAAAGAATAATGTATTGACCTGAGTAGTGAATATATCAGCTTGCTCAAGCCAACCATACAACAAAATATGTATTCAATATCGAGTACATAAAAAGTATACTATCAATTTCTTAATAAATCCCGAGATTTTTCTTAATTTTTTCTTAACTTTTTTCTAAAGTAAAAAATCATCCTTCAACTTTTCTCCCAATCTCCGTGATTTACATTCTAAGCAAAGTCCGTCAGGACACAGCAAAGACTAAAAAAAGAACCTGTCACAACAGCATTTTCTTACAAAAACACTTTAATGACAAGTTCTGATGAACTACGCTTTATATTACCCCAATGCCTTCAAGTAGCACTTTTATTCCAAGAATAATTAATATCACACCACCGGCAAACTCAGCCTTGTTCTTAAATTTACCACCAACAATACTTCCAATTCGAACTCCGATTGCTGATATTGTAAAGGTAACACATCCGATAAAGCTGATGGCTGCATAAATATTAATATCTTTCATAAGCGAAAATGTAACTCCTACGGCAAAAGCGTCAATACTTGTGGCGATGGCAAGCAAAAGCATTTCCATAAATTTTAAGGAATCGCTTTCTTCTTCCTCATCCTGCCCAAACGCCTCTTTTACCATATTTCCACCGATCAATACAAGTAAACCAAATCCAATCCATGGAGCAAATTTGGTAACGTACTTAGCAAAAGTTCTTCCAAGCAAAAAACCAAACAATGGCATAATTCCCTGAAACAATCCAAACCATAAGCCTACAATTGCCATGTTTTTTAAAGATATTTTCTTCATGGCAAGCCCTTTGCAGATAGAAACTGCAAATGCGTCCATAGATAATCCCACAGCCAAAATAAACAATTCTGCTAACGTAATTGTCATTTTGCTTTCCTCCTCGGTTAGTTAATCTCGATTTTGTAAATCCCTGTTTATCATATCTAAATAATGTAACATAACACCATCATAAGTAGAAATCTGATAATGAGGATCTAAATCATCATAACGAAAACTTTTTCTTCCACCGTTTTGCGCCCGTTCCCAGTACTTTTTCATTTCTACAAAAGGCAGATAATAAAAAATTTCCTGTGCCTTAAAGTAAATGAGCAAAAATGCAATTCCTTCCTGACGCTCAAACTCCTCCATAAACTGTACTTGATGTTTATGGATGTTTGACAGCGGAAATGTATCCGTAGCACACTCTTTGGCATCAAAGCAGACGGGAATTCCTTGCACGGCGCCAATGTAATCCACCGTACTTTTTTGTTCAAAATATGCCAGTGTAATGTGTCTGGAACCCGGTTCTATTTCCACCGGTTTTATAGGGGTTGGGATTTTTTGTATCAATGCCAATCCGTCTCTTCTGTATTTTTCGTTGGTATGGTTAATCATTTCTTCTAATAAAGAACCACGAAGTCCTCTGCTTTTCCAAGATGGCATTTCTATCCCTCCCTATCACACCAAATGCAAATGTTTCTTCAGATTTTTAAAATACTCCGGAACCGGTGCCTCTATCACTTTTCCGGACAATGCCGCAAATTCAGGTTCATCAAATTCCGGCAATTCCAACTGCCATGAATGAAGCACATGATGCTTTAATCGGTACAACTTTTTCAAACGGTTATTTGTAGGTACGTCACCGTACTTTCCATCCCCGATGACCGGATGCCCGATACTCTGCAAATGGGCACGAATCTGGTGAGACTTACCGGTACAAAGTTTTACTCTTAGCAGGGTAAACTCCTCTGTACTGCATAGAGGCTCGTACTCAGTCTTAATATAAGAAGCATCCTCCATAGGTTCTTTGGATATCCGTACTTTATTATGACTTTTGTCTTTCACAAGGTATCCTTCCACCGTCTGTTTCTTTGTAATCTTTCCTTTGACAATGGTTTGATAATACTTACCGATATTTCTACTCTTTAACAACTCCGACATTTTTTGAAGTCCAAGCAATGTTTTTCCGGCGATTATGATACCGCTTGTGTTTCTGTCCAAACGATTACATACCGCAGGATGAAAGCTCTTCAACTGCTCCTTCGTAATCTGTCCTCGTTCCAACATATACGCAGTCAGATGTTCAATCAGCGAAATATCATCTTTTTGCGCCTTTTGAGAAAGCATACCTACTGCTTTGTTGATAATCAACACATTTTCATCTTCATAAATAATATCCAAGTTGGATGTTACCTTAACTTCCTCAACTGCTTCCTGAAAATTTGCAATGGTTTCATCCGAAAGAAATAAGGTCACTTCATCATTTAACTGAAGTTTTTCATTTCCTTCCGCTTTTGCTCCATTTAATTTGATGTTTTTCTTTCGAAGCATTTTGTAAAAAAAGCTCTTTGGAGCTTTGCTCATATATTTTGCCAGAAACTTATCCAGTCTCTGCCCTGCTTCATTTTCCGATACAACAATTTTTTGCATAGTTTCCTCTTTCTAAATCACCAATGAAAAGATATAACTCTCCACATTTTTTCTTTCAACTTCCGGAATTTCCTTTTCCTTTGCCTGCTCAACGTCACGCAAAAAGTCTTTCATGTTCTTGTGGATTTTCACCTGATACTGATTGCTCCAATTGTAAACGCCATTTTTCAAATACTTTTGAATATAGTTTACATCCTGCTTTTCGTTCATTATAAGCCCAAACAAATATCCGTTTCCTATAACTACAAAGCTAAGTCCCATGGATTTTTCCGAAGATGTAATCACCATATCCGATGCCACTTTCGCCTCTTTTGGCGCTACTGCTGCCACTTTATCATAAGACTCTTTCTCCGGAGTTTTATACGGAAAGAACATAATAAATTCCACTAAAACTCTCGCCCATGGCAGCACAAAAAGTATTGCCAAAATGGTGAAAATATTCTGATACGACATTTTATTCGTAAATAATCCGGTAATAAATATTCCAAGTGCTACGAAAACATATAAAATCATTTTGATAATATCCTGTTTTTTGCACCTTTTAATATAACCGTAACTCCCTTTTTCTCTTTTAAACATCTACTTTCCTCTTTTCCCGCTTTGCAATAATATGTTCTCTCGGAGTCTTTTTATACAAGAATTTCGAGATAGATTTTTCTTGGATAACGACATTCCCGCAGTGCGTACACGGTGTG
>CADBNB010000348.1 GCA_902795895.1 uncultured Lachnospiraceae bacterium
CACCATCTTTCCCTCTACATATTTTAATGCACCAATCTCTATAATATGATCTTTTTCAGGACTTAATCCTGTAGTTTCTAAATCAACTGCAATAAATGATTTCATCTTTTCCTCCTGTAAAAAAAACATACACTCTCTTAGTCTTCTTATGTCGTAATTTCGAGAATACATAAAACACTCTCATAATCATCCTAAATACTGCATGTTCACCCATCAATTTCAATATCATAAGTTGCCGCTTCCATACGCAAAGGATGCATATTCTGATAATCAAACAATACATGATAATCCTTTGAAATCATTGTACCGTTATTTTCCAATTCTTTCAAATCAAAGTTGAAATGCTCTATATGTGTCATTCTCGCCATGTGTCTTACCTGATACTGTCCATATCCGCTTAAAACATTTTCAATTCCATTTTTATTTTTCTCTTCACAATCCGCATAAAACTTATGATACGGATTTTTATAATTCTCTATATCTGATGCGAAATCCGGGCGACTCTTTATGTTTTCTCTAAGATAAACATCATATGTCATGATTTCCTTCAACGGCTCCACCAAATCCGGCATTTTCTTTTTCACAAACTCCAGCAAAATATCGTATCTTGCAATTCTTGTATAACGAATGCCAATTTGTCCGTGTTCTTCATAATAATCCCCAATTTCCTGATAAAATGTAAAAGGCGAGTCATAGAAATGCATCAAAAACGGTAATGTATGTGCAAACTGTCCACTGTTATAATAAACTTCCACCATATCCTCAACCCGCTTTAATCTAAGCACATCTTCAAAGGGAAGCCATTTTGTCACAAGTACCTCATAAGGAGCATAACTTTTATATTTCACTCCATGTTCCTCTTTTTCTTCGTGCATTCTAGAGCCTTTTAACACTTTCAAAAATCCCAATTGTAACTGATCAGGCTTCATGGCGTACACATCATCAAATGATTTTTGAAAGGAAGCATAGTCCTCATAAGGAAGCCCTGCAATCAAATCTAAATGCTGATGAATATTCCCAAAAGATTTTACCAAAGCAACTGCGTTTTTTAGTTTTTCTAAATCCATGGTTCTGTGGATTGCCTCAATGGTCTTAGGATTTGTGGATTGGACACCGATTTCCAGCTGCACAAGTCCTACACGCATCTTTTTCAACAACTCAAGCTCGTCTCCCCGAAGAAGATCTGCTGATATTTCAAAATGAAAATTTGTAATTCCATTGTCATGTTCTAAAATATATTGCCAGATTGCCATGGCATGATTATGATTACAGTTAAAGGTACGGTCAATAAACTTCACCTGCGATATCTTGTGATCTAAGAAAAACTGCAATTCCTTAAATACCAAATCCAATTTTCTAAGCCGCACGCCCTTTTCAATAGACGAAAGACAATAACTGCACGAAAAAGGACATCCTCTGCTTGTCTCATAATATACGATTTTATGTTCCAAATAATCCATATCCTCGTAAGGAAATGGAATTTCACTCAAATCCATAGGAAATCTTGGTTTTGTCATTGTAATCTCATTCTGGTCTCTATATGCAATTCCAGAAATATCTTCTAATTTATCTTTTTCATCCACATAATATGACATCAATTCCAAAAAGGTCTGTTCGCCTTCACCAACAATTACGCCATCAACGTAAGAATTCTTTTCCATAAATTTCTTCACTTCATAGGACACTTCCGGTCCACCCATCCATATTTTCACCTTTGGACATATCTTTTTCAATTCTTTACTTATTTGCATTACCATTTCAATGTTCCAGATATAGCAGGAAAATGCAACCATATCCGGCTGCTTTTTATACAAATCCATCAATATATCATCCGCATACTGATTTATGGTATACTCAACAAATGCAAGGTTATCTTTGTATTTCTCTGCATATTTATATAAACTGAATATTGCTAAATTTGAATGAATATACTTCGCATTGATTGCAACAAGTAAAGCCTTCATCTTATAACCTCCTAATGCTAATTATAAATGTTCTCTCAGAGTCTTTTTATACAAGAATTCGAACAAAGAGTTTTGCTTGCAAAACTCTAGCGCGACCGCGGTATTGCGCAGCAATTAACTCCATCTCCGCGGTCTGCGCATCCTCGC
>CADBNB010000349.1 GCA_902795895.1 uncultured Lachnospiraceae bacterium
CACTTTTGGAGAAAGGAATTCCAAGAGAAAACATTTATTCCTACGGATTTGCCTTTGAAGGGAAAAAGGTGTTGATTGGGGAATAAACAATAATAGACATGGAATAGTAATACAAAAACCTACAAAACTGGAAGTTAAACGTTTTGTAGGTTTTTTGGGTAAAATATGAGATATATGAAGAAAAACATTTTTAGATGAGATAGATTGGGAGGATGGATGAGAATGAATAAGAATATGTATACAGTTGCGGTTGCTCAAATAAACACCGGCAATCAAAAAAAGGAAAATTTGAAAAAAATAGAGCAAATGGTACAAACAGCAGTTGCAAAGGGTGCCAGATTAGTTTGTTTTCCGGAAATGGTAAATATTCAATCCGAGCATTTGTCACATATGGAGAGGGCAGAAGAAATCCCTGGAAAAACATCCGGTTTTTTATCCAATTTAGCAAGGGAACATCATGTGTGGATCTGTGGTGGAACCATTCTTGAAATTGTGCCGGGAGAAGAAAAAGTTTTCAATACAAGTCTGTTGTTTGATTGTAACGGAACCTTGGCTGCCAAATACAGAAAACGCCATACCTTTGATATTACGATGGAGGATGGAAGAGAGTTTCGGGAGTCGAATACTGTAAAGGCTGGAGAAGAAACTGTATTGGCAGAGACGGAAATTGGAAAGCTTGGATTTGGAATATGTTATGATCTTAGATTTCCGGAACAATATAGAGAAATGACCAAACATGGAATGGAAGTATTGTTGTTGCCTGCAAGTTTTACAAAAGAAACAGGAGAAGCACATTGGGAAACCTTGCTTCGTGCTAGAGCCATAGAAAATGGATGCTATGTACTTGCAAGTAATCAATGTGGACAAAAGGTTGGGTATGAGGCATTTGGTCACAGTATGATCGTCGATCCATGGGGAAGAGTGCTTGCGAAGGCATCCGATGAAGAAACAATTCTTTATGCACAAGTAGATCTTTCTTATGTTGAACAAGTGAGAAAACTAATTCCAAGTACGATTATGAAATAAAAAAAGATGGCAGAGAAAATTGCTATGATGCGTGAATATCTATAATAATAACATTTTGTTAAGTTTGAGATAGTAAAAAGGACTTGGTGAGTTGAATATATATGTAGAAAACTGTACGAAAGCCTCGGTACTTAATGAGCAGAAGTACTTCAGCGAATTTAGTACCGTTAGGCTTGAGTCAAGCGAAAGCGAGTTTTCGTAATATATATTCACTCACCAAGTCCTTTATTATAATAAAAAACTTAACAAAATGTCATTCTAAAGCATTGAAACAATTATTTCCCTGCATTTCTCTTTGCACGCATACGCATAGTAGCATCCAAAATCTTCTTACGAATACGAAGATGCTCAGGTGTAATCTCAAGCAATTCATCCGTATCAATAAAGTCAAGAGCTTCCTCAAGACTCATAATCTTAGGTGGTACAAGTCTTAAAGCTTCGTCTGCACTTGATGAACGAGTATTTGTCAAATGCTTTGTCTTACAAACATTTAACTCAATATCATCTGTCTTACCATTCTGACCGATCACCATACCTGTGTAAACCTTCTCACCAGGTCCGATGAACAATGTTCCACGCTCCTGTGCATTGAACAATCCGTAAGTAATAGACTCACCAGACTCAAATGCGATAAGTGAACCACGGTCACGGTATGAAATCTCGCCCTTAAATGGACCATATTCTTCAAATAATGTATTTAAGATACCATTTCCCTTTGTATCTGTCATGAAATCACCACGGTATCCAATCAAACCTCTGGAAGGAATTAAGAACTCCAATCTCTGGTATCCGCCGTTGGCAAATCCCATATTCTGAAGCTCGCCTTTACGCTGGCTCAATTTCTCAATAACAGCACCTGCAAATTCTTCAGGAACATCAATGATGGCACGCTCGATTGGCTCCAAGAGATTTCCGTTTTCATCATGTTTATATAATACTTCTGCTTTACTTACTGCAAATTCATAACCTTCACGACGCATTGTTTCAATCAATACAGATAAATGAAGCTCTCCACGTCCTGATACTTTGAAGGACTCTGTGCTGTCTGTATCTTCTACACGCAAACTAACGTCTGTATTTAACTCGCGCATCAAACGCTCGCGCAAATGTCTCGAAGTAACGAATTTTCCTTCCTGTCCTGCAAGTGGGCTGTCATTTACCATGAAATGCATAGCAATGGTAGGCTCAGAAATTTTCTGGAAAGGAATTGCCTTAGGATCTTCTGGTGAACAAATTGTATCACCGATACTAAGGTCAGCAATACCGGCAATGGCAACGATTGCTCCCGGTTTCGCCTCTGTAACTTCCACTTTTTCAAGTCCTTCAAATTCGTAAAGTTTTGTAACTTTTACCTTCTTGCATTTGTCTGGCTCGTGGGCATTTACGATAACTGCATCCTGATTTACCTTGATAGTACCGTTGTCCACTTTGCCAACACCGATACGTCCTACATATTCATTGTAGTCAATAGTACTAATCAGTGTCTGAAGACTTGCATCAGGGTCACCTTCTGGAGCAGGAATGTACTCAAGAATCTTTTCAAACAATGGCTTCATGTTTACAGGCTCATCATCCTCATTAAGCATAGCATAACCTGATTTTGCAGAAGCATAGATAAATGGGCAGTCAAGCTGTTCATCATTTGCATCCAGTTCAATAAATAACTCTAAAATCTCGTCGATAACTTCC
>CADBNB010000350.1 GCA_902795895.1 uncultured Lachnospiraceae bacterium
GGAAATTGCGATGCAATTTCCTATTACACAAAAACGCTCCGCGAGGATGCGCAGACCGCGGAGATGGAGTTAATTGCTGAGCAATACCGCGGTCGCGCTAGAGTTTTGCAAGCAAAACTCTTTGTTCATGTTTTGAATGTGATAGAAAAAGGTTACGACCATAAAGACTTATGAACATTTTATATCACACCAAAATATGTTGGAGAACATGAAATGTCAAGGTTGACGAAGATTATACATGGAGGTGAGAACTATGGTAAGCGGAATTAGTAGTATCAATAACGAGACACATAATAATCAGGACTCACTACAGGAAAATGTTAAAAACAGCAGTAAAGTTAAGCCACTGGAAAAGGTGGAAACTTCAAAACCAAAGAAGGAAGAAACGCAGAGTGAGACACCGAAAAAGGAGCTGCAAAAAACAAGTTCAGACAAGAAAGATTATTGGAAGAGAGAACAAAACCGTATACGTAAATTAAAAGAGGCAATTAATCAGGCGAATCAGGAGACGAAACTAAAACAGACTGCTTGTGAATTTTCTTATAATGATGAGACAAATCGAATTGCCATAAAAGTCAAAGATAGAGATACAGATGAAGTAATCCGTGAAATTCCTGCGGAAGAGACACTTAAAATGTTGGCTCGCATTATGGAGCAGGCAGGTCTTGTCATGGATGAGAGAAGATAGGAGGTTTTGCTATGGGAATTCGAATGTCAGGAATAAATTCCGGCCTTGATACAGATGCAATTGTGCAGGCACTTGTTAGTGCACAAAGCATGAAAGTAAAAAAGGTAGAAAATAAATTAACAAAATCAGAGTGGAAACAGGAAATCTGGAAAGATATCAATACAAAACTGTATTCATTGTATACAGGACCATTGACAAAATTTAAGTCACAGGGAAGTTATAATGCTAAGAAAGTTGCATCTTCTGATGAAAGTATTTGTACAGCAACAGCGGCTGCATCAGCAGGAAATGGAACCCATACTTTGAAGGTTACATCTTTAGCTTCTGCCCAGATTGTTACAAGTGCTCAGATAAAGACTTCTTCCGGAGGCTCAGTTACAGGAAGTACAAAACTTGTAGATAGCATGGGAATGACAGCAGGAGGCAAAATCAATATCAAAAATGGATCAAAGACAGTAGAATTTGAAGTAAAAGAAAGCAGTACCATTGATGATTTTGTAAGTGCATTAAAAAAAGCAGGATTAAATGCCAGCTTTGATAAAGGTCAGCAACGCTTGTTTATCAGCAATTCAAATACCGGAAAAGAAAATGCATTTTCTATTTCTGATGAGCAGACGGCAGTTGCAGATATGAAACAAGCGGTGATTGACAGTTTTAATAAAGCAATTGAAGATAGCTCAGATGAAGATAAGGTAATTTATCAGGAAAAACTTGATAAAATCACATCATTAAGTGAAGAAGAGTTTTTGAGTCTGTACAATGTTGAAAAAAATTTCCCAGATTTGACTGACGATGAAAAAGAAAAATTCCGTAAAATTCATGAAGGAACCATGTCAGAAGATACATTGACTACGGATGATGAAAAAGAAAAATATAGCAAGTACAAAGCATATGCAGATTATGACAGTGAATTAACGGCGATTTATGATGAATTAGAAAGCATCGATAGCAATTTTAATTCGAATGTTGATGCCTATGTCGCATCGATTCAAAGAAACAATGAGATACCAAAGGGAGCATTACTTTCAAAATTAGGTCTGCAAAACTTCGATGAAAACACAACTGATGGAACTTATGAAGGAATGTCCTTTGTAAAGGCGGAAGATGCGGAAATAGTTCTTGATGGTGCAACATTAACAGGAAAGAGTAATTCATTTTCTGTAAACGGCTTAACGTTAAATCTAAAAAATAAGACCGAGGATGGAAAAACAATAACATTAACTACTACAACAGATACAGATCAGGTTTACAATATGGTAAAAGATTTCATTAAGTCATACAATGAAATTCTTGAAACTATGAACACTAAATATAGTGCAAAACCTGCGAAGGGATATGAACCATTGACTTCTGAAGAAAAGGATGCCATGAGTGAGGATGAAGTAAAGAAATGGGAAGATAAGATTAAAGATTCACTTCTTCGTCGAGATGGCACATTGAATTCGTTGATTTCAACTATGAGACAGTCACTTCTTACCACTACAAAAGTGGATGGAAAGAGTTATAGTTTGTCAAGTTTTGGTATCGTAACATCCAGTGATTACACAGAAGGAGGAAAACTTCATCTGAAAGGTAATCCTGATGATGATATCTACGGTGCAGAAAAAGATAAATTGAAAGCTGCTCTTGAGGAAAATCCTGAGGTAGTTATGAAGACACTTTCAGAAGCCGGTGCAAAATTGTATGAAGCGTTGAAAGAAAAGATGGCGCGTTCAAGTCTTAGCAGTGCACTTACATTCTATAATGACAAACAGATGTCAAGCGAACAGTCTTCTTATAAGAAACAGATTTCAGAGATGCAGAACAAACTTACCAAGTTGGAAGACAGATATTATAAGAGATTTACTAAGATGGAAAAGGCAATGGCAAAGATGAATTCACAGACAAATTCTTTGATGTCATTGACCGGAGGACAACAGTAGTGTAACAGTTGCTTTGCAATTGATAATATGAACAGTAGGTAAACCCACATGTCATTTTGCTGATATGTGGGTTTAGTTGTCTTCTTTGAAGTGTTACAAATATTTAATAATTATCCCATTGATTTTTGGAAAAATAAGTCGATATACATAACAGATAGAAAAAATAGTTACTATTTGGAGAGAGCAGGACTTTTGGGGCAGAGTTGTACTCTCTGAGGGTGACACTGGAATATAAGGAGGAATTAGTATGGCATTAGCAAACGCAGCAGCAAATGCATATTTGCAAACAAAGATTAGAACGGCAACACCTGCAGAACTTACATTAATGCTATATGATGGGGCAATCAAATTTTGTAATATGGGTCGAGTTGCTATAGAGAATAACGACTATGAAAAAGCAAACTACTACATTCAGAAAGCAAAGAATATCATAGTTGAGTTTCGAAATGTATTGAACTTTGACTATCCTGTTGCAAAAGATTTTGACAGAGTGTACGATTACATCTATTATGTATTGGTTCAGGCAAATGTGAAAAAAGATACAAAGATGTTAGATGAAGGATTAAAGCGTATCAAAGAGATGCGTGAGACCTGGGTAGAGGTTATGGATAAAGTAAAAGAACAAAAGACTCAGGTCAGTTAAGAAATGTATAGAGTGAATGAAAGGTTGCAGAAAGGTTTCTGTGACCTTTTTGTTGTAGATAGCGTAAATACGGGATATAATATAATAAAAAGTTTAACGATGGGTGATTTACAGAAATGTATGTAAAATCATTTGCTTATTTAATTAGCAAATAAGTCGATATTATATACGAGTAAAAACGAACGTAAGAGGGGGAAAATAAGATGGGGATTTCAAAGGGAGAGGAAATCTATAATCTTGCAAAAGAATTATTTCCTATCTGCCGGAGTTTAAGCGGTGATGGAGTTAGGGAGTCGTTGCAGATTTTATCTGATTATGTGGCGAAAGATGGTATAAAACTAGAACAAAAGGAAGTACCGACAGGAACGGAAGCTTTTGACTGGACGGTACCAAAAGAATGGAAAATCAGAGAAGCCTATATTGAAGATAAAAATGGAACAAAGATTATAGATATGAAAGAAAATAATCTTCATGTCATGGGGTATTCTACACCTGTGGACAAGTGGGTTAGTTTGGAAGAATTAAAAAAAGTAGTGTACACACAGTCAAACCAGCCGGATGTGATTCCGTATGTGACTTCTTATTACAATGAAAGATATGGATTTTGCATGAGTCAAAACCAGTTAGATGCTTTGGAAGATGGAGAGTACCACATTTATATTGATAGTGAGTTATTTGAGGGAAGTCTTACTTATGGGGAAGTTGTGATACCAGGGGAGAGTGAGCAGGAAATACTACTCACCAGTTATATTTGTCATCCTTCCATGGCAAACAATGAGTGCTCGGGACCGGCATTGTTGGCAGAACTTATGAGATATGTTAAAAAAATGCCGTGTCGGAAATATACTTATCGCTTTGTATTAAATCCGGAGACTATTGGTTCTCTGGTTTACATTAGTAAAAATTTAGAACATTTAAAGAAACATGTGGTGGCAGGAATTGTGCTGTCATGTGTAGGAGATGATAGAGCGTATTCGATTGTTCATTCCAGATATGCAGATACTTTAGCGGATAAGTCTTTGGAATGTATATTGAAACGAAAGAAACATTTTGAAGATTACTCTTTCTTGAAACGTGGTTCAGATGAGAGACAGTACAATGCACCGGGAATTGAATTGCCGGTGGTGGGATATTGCAGATCAAAATATGGAACCTATCCGGAATATCATACTTCGGCGGATGATATGGGATTGGTTTCGCCATCAGGTTTTCAAGGTTCATATAATGCCTTGACACAGTGGATGGAATGTATGGAATATAACGGTTATTATAAGATGAAAGTACTTGGAGAACCGCAACTTGGAAAAAGAGGACTTTATCCGACTGTCAGTCAGAAAACCAATTATGGTGGCGTTATGACTATGATGCATTTCATCACATATTGTGACGGAAGAAACGATTTGTTTGATATTGCCAATATAATTGACGTGGATCCGTATAAACTGCTTCCTATTGCAAAAAAATTGATAGAAAATGATTTACTGGAAGTATTAGAAAGTAGAGGGGCAAAATGAAAGAATATATACCATTGAAAGATTATGCAGATAAGTTAAATATTCAAAAAGGGGAGATTGTATTTGTGTCCTCGGATGCTACAAAGATAATGTGGGATGCCATCAGTCAAAAAATAAAACCGGATCTTAATGAATTTATTGATGGCTTGATTGAAGCGGTTGGTCCAACAGGAACCGTCATTTTTCCTACATATAACTGGGACTTTTGTAAAGGTGTTACTTATGATGGAAAGAAAACTCCGTGTAAAACAGGAAGTTTGGGAACTTTAGCGTTGGAACGGGAGGATTTTCAAAGGACGAAGCATCCTATTTATTCCTTTGCAGTACATGGAAAATATGCAGAAGAATTCGTAAATATGACAAATACAGATTCATTTGGAACGGATTCTCCATTTGCATTTTTTAAGGAACATGAAGTGAACAATTATATTATTGATGTAAGCCTCCAGCATTGTTTTACGTTTGTTCATTATGTGGAAGAACAGTCAGGACTGGTACATCATCGATATATCAAAGATTTTACGGCAGGTTATGTGGATGAAGATGGTGTTGAGTCTCAAAAAACATATTCTATGTTTGTAAGAGATTTGGACTTGGATGTACAGACGACCATCAATCCTATAGAAGAAGATTTTATTTCCGATGGTGCGGAGGAAATTATAAAGATTAATTCATCAGAAATAAAAAAGATTAACCTTTCAAAGGTTTACGATATTATATTAAAAGATATCAAAGAAAATCGTTCGAGAAAAATATGCAAGTATAAGGGTCAGGAGGACTAAGGCTATGGATGAAAAAATGAAACAATTAACAGAAATCTTTCAAGATGTTTTTGATAATGAGGGTATCACGCTTACAGCGGATACGAAAATAAAAGAGATAAAGGGATGGGACAGCTTTATTCATATATCTTTGATGGCTGCTGTTCAGGATGAATTTGGTGTTGCTTATAACATTGAGGAAATTATGAAATTGAAAACCGTTGGAGAGTTAATAGCATCAATTGAGGGAAAACAATGATTAATATGAAAAAAATACATCATATTGGTTTTTTAGCCAAGAATTTAGAAAAAACAGCGAAAGATTTTGAAAGCATGGGATATGAAAGAAATGGCGGAGGTTTTGACCCAATACAAAAGGCAGAGATTCTTTTTATGAATATGGATGGAGTGAATGTAGAACTGGTAGTTCCTTCGGAGGATTCAGAAGTGTATCCATTGCTTAAAAAGTATCGAAATGCACCGTATCATATTTGCTATGAAGTGGAAAATCTGGAGCAGGCGATAGAAGAGTTTGTAAAACAGGGGTATGCACTGTTTCGACCTGCGGTAAAGGCAGTCGCTATATCTGAAACTGCCAGGGTGGCATTTTTGATGGGAAGAAATGTAGGCATGGTAGAGCTGGTAGAATTATAAAATGGGGTGACACAGATGGAATGTTTTGCGTATCCGTTAGATACAAAAATGTTATTACGGAAGAAAAAATCAATCAAAAAAGAACTACTTAATAATGAAAAACAGTGGATATGCAAAAAGATAGCTGTTTTAGGAGGTTCTACTACAAATGAGGTAGTAGATCAGTTGGAAATAGCATTGCTAAATCACGGAATTAAAGCAGAGTTTTATCAATCAGAATATGGTCTGTATTGGGAAGATGCTATGTTTGGAAATGAACAGTTGGATGCTTTTGGGCCCGATATCATATATATACATACAAACTGGAGAAATATTACGGCTTTTCCTGAAATTCATGATACAGAAGATGAGGTAATGCAAAAGCTTCAGGAACAATATGAACGTTTTGGTTCTATGTGGAAGAAGTTGGAGGAAAAATTTAGATGTCCCATCATACAAAACAATTTTGACAGACCAAATTACCGATTACTTGGAAACCGCGATATATGGGATTATCGTGGACGAAGTAATTTCATTTCAAGGCTAAATCAAAAATTTTATCAATATGCACAGAAAAACAAATCCTTCTATATTAACGATATTGATTATCTGGCACAGGATTATGGATTGTCAGAGTGGGGAGCAGTTATATATTGGAATATGTATAAATATGCCTGCTGTCTTAATGCAATTCCGTATCTGGCAGGAAGTGTAGCAAATATTATCAAATCCATATTTGGTAAGAACAAAAAATTACTTGCCTTAGACCTTGATAATACCTTATGGGGAGGTGTTATTGGGGACGATGGACCGGAAGGAATCAAGGTGGGACCGGATATGATTGAAGGACAGCCTTATTACGAGTTTCAACAGTATAGCAAGAATCTTCAGAAAATAGGAGTTGTCTTGGCAGTTGCTTCAAAAAATGATCAGGAAAACGCATTGGAAGGATTAAGACATCCGGATGGCGTATTAAAAGAAGAAGATTTTGTATCAATCAAGGCAAATTGGGAACCGAAAAATCAAAATCTAAAGGAGATTGCTGAGGAACTTTCAGTGGGAACAGATAGTTTTGTTTTCGTAGATGACAATCCGGTAGAACAGGATATTGTAAGAACGCAGCTTCCAGAAGCTGCTGTACCAAAGGTGGAAAGTGTAGAAAACTTTATTGAAGTGTTAGATCATAGTGGGTATTTTGAAGTGACTTCCCTTTCAACTGAGGATTTAGGAAAGACTGCTCAGTATCAGGCAAGAGCAAAGGCGCAGTCTCTTCAGGCTTCTTTTGAAAATTATGAAGATTATCTGTTAAGCTTGGAAATGAAAGCAGAAATTACTGGATTTGAACCTATGTATGTGCAAAGGATCACTCAACTGACAAACAAATCAAACCAGTTTAATCTTACCACATTACGTTGTAGTGAGGATGAGATTACGAAAATGCAGGAGAGTCCGAACTACATCTGTTTATGCGGAAGACTCATTGACAAGTTTTCGGATAATGGAATTGTTACTGTTGTTGCGGGAGAAATCCAGGGAGATGAACTAAACATAAAATTGTGGCTTATGAGTTGTCGTGTATTAAAAAGAGAATTGGAAGAAGTGATGATGAACGAACTTATGAAAAAAGCGGCAGAACAAAAGTTATCCTATGTAAATGGTGTTTACATTCCTACTGCAAAAAATCATATGGTAGAAAAATTTTATGGTGATATGGGATTTGAATTATGTTCGTCCGATGAAAATGGAGAAACACATTGGAAAATGAAAGTTGATGAATATCAACATAAAAAATCTGCGGTAAGTGTTTAAATGGTTATAGAACTTACTAAAATAGAAAAAGGAATTGGGGGAGTTAAAATGGAAGAAAAGTCAACATATGTAGATATCCTGATTATGTCTTTGAAAAAGAAAATCTCGATATTAGAAAAGATTGAAGATATCGTTTTTAAAGAAGAAGAACTGTTAAAGAAAAAAGATGTTTCTTTAGATGAAGTGGAAGCTCTTCAGGAAGAAAAAGAGGACGAACTGGAAGAACTGGAAAAGGCTGATGACGGTTTTCAAAAAGTGTATGATCGTGTCAGAGAAGAATTTACTACAAATAAGTCAAGTTATGAAGATGAAATCAAAACCATGCAGGGTATGATTAAGCAGATTACGGATAGTACAACAAAAATCCAGGCACAGGAAATACGAAATAAACGAATGACGGAATTATTCTTTCAACAAAAGAAAAATGAAGTAAAGTCATTTAAATTAAACCATAAAAGCGCAAGTACATATACCAGACATTTGGCAGACCGAACTTCGGGACAATCTTATTTTTTTGACAGTACCAAATAAGCGCTTCGAATTAGAAGGATAACGAAACATAAGGTGAGACTATGTAACATAATTGAAATACACAGTCTCACTTTTTGTGTTATTACAATGAATTTACATAAAAAGGGAAAATTTAATAAAAATGTAAAAAAATAGGAGTTAATAATTAACCTTATTCACCGATATATATAATAGTTGAAGTGATAAAATTACTTGACATCCAAAAAAACTACGTAGAAAAAGGAAAAATCAAAAAAGTAATAATGCTATCAACGTAACATTTAAGATAATTATTACTTCCGAAGAATTAAGAAACATATATAAATGGAATTCTACTATTATATATAGCAAGGTGAATTTAATTATTTGTTTTTTATAAGCTAGTAGTGACAGATAGAATTAAGTCTTATTTGGAAGTAGTGGATTATGTTACAAAGAGGAGACACAAAAATCTATAATAGTGGCAAGGATGCCACGGGTATTCAAGGAGGAAAATGATATGGGTATGGTAGTTCAGCACAACATGAGTGCAGCAAATGCAAACAGAAATTTAGGAATCACAGCAGGAAATCTTTCAAAATCAACTGAGAAATTAAGTTCAGGTTATAAGATTAACCGTGCCGGCGATAACGCTGCAGGACTTGCTATTTCTGAAAAAATGCGTGGACAGATCAGAGGTCTTAATCAGGCATCAGCAAACTCAGAAGATGGTATTTCTTTAATCCAGACAGCAGAAGGTGCTCTTCAGGAGTCTCAGAACCTTATTCAGAGAATGCGTGAACTTGCAGTTCAGGCAGCTTCTGATACAAATACTGAAGACGATAGAGAACAAATCCAAAACGAAATTTCACAGTTGACTCAGGAAGTTGACCGTATTGCTAACACAACAGAGTTCAATACGAAAAAATTGTTAGATGGAACACAGGCTGGTTCAACAACATTTAATTCTGGTAAAGTTGGCGTGGAAGGAACTTTTGTTAATGGAGAAGTTTCTGTTAAAATGGTAACATCAACAGGATTTACATCAGCAATTGCAACTGCTATCAATGATGTTATTCGTATTGAATATACAGAAGATGGCGGTGATGGTCACTATAACATTGCTTCCTTACATGGTAATGCGGTATCTATTGTAAGTGGTACAATTACAATTGAAAATGCTGCATGGGGACAAGATAGAGACACGATTAGAACGAGAACATCTTCATCTGGAAGTCTCACTCAGACAGGAACGATTACATTTAGTATCAGTCATGTAGAACAGATTAAGGCTGGTGATGTTATTACAATCAATCTTCAGAAGGCAACACTTACAAAATCAGCAAAGACAGGACAAGAATCACTTCGTCTTCAGATCGGTGCAAATGGTGGACAGGAACTAGAAGTTTCTATTGCCAGCATGAAAGCAAAAGACTTAGGAATTACTCAGACATCAAGTATTATTACATTAACATCTGCAGGTCAGACAGTTGTTAATTCTGCAGCATCGAATACTATTAATATGGGTGCTGCTTTGGATGTAACAAGTCAGGCTATGGCTTCTATTGCAATTGATGCATATGACAATGCTTTGCAGAAAGTATCTGCAGAGAGAGCTAAACTTGGAGCTAAGCAGAACAGATTAGAGCACACCATCAACAACTTGGATACAGCAGCAGAGAACTTACAGTCAGCAGAGTCTCGTATCCGTGATGTAGATATGGCTGAAGAAATGACAGTCTACAGTAAGTACAACATCTTACAACAGGCTGGTCAGTCAATGCTTTCACAGGCAAATAACTCAACACAGGGTGTATTAAGCTTACTTCAAGGCTAAACTAGGATAATTTAATACATATAAGAAGTAATAATTTGAGGGAACTATTTCTACTTGCCAGGGAATAGTTCTCTTTTTTTGTGTAATAGGAAATTGCAATGCAATTTCCTATTATAAAAAAGGCAATGCGTGCATGGTTTATAATGGCTGATTTTCATCTCGCGTGGGAGTGTAGTGTGATTTATCACACTTTATCCTATCTGAAGAATCTGTGGATTGGATTGATAAAAGAGTGGAATTTTCTGAAAGCTTAAAGAAAAATAGGGATTTTCAAGTGTTGTATAAGAAAGGAAAATCTTATGCAAA
>CADBNB010000351.1 GCA_902795895.1 uncultured Lachnospiraceae bacterium
ATTTACCATGTTAGGACTAAAGGCAGATGGCATTATCATTGACAATCCTCTTTGTTGTCGAAAAACATTTGAGGATTATTACGAAGTGTTGGAAGGACTGTTAAAACAATAAATATAATGTTGGGAAGAAAGATTGACTTTGATTTCTCAAAATAAAAAACAACATAGCCTGTTTGACTATGTTGTTTTTTTGCCTTTGGGGCATAGGGTATGTTAATTTGTTACGATGATAATTTATTTTGTCAATGCAGCATTATTGCCGACTTTCCATGTGTAGTTTGAAGGACTATACTTTGTTTCTCCATTGTATTTATATTTTGCTACAACATAAATGTAGTAAGTCCCTTTGATAGCTTTTCCTTTGAAGGATTTCAATTTAATGGAATTTGTTTTGGAAGAAGTTGATTTAACTTTCTTGTATCCATTGTTATGATGTTTAGAAACATAAACATCATAACCTGCGTTTGCTCCGGTTTTTTCCCAGGTTGCAGTCAATAGCTTCTTTTTTCCTACTTTTTTTATGGCAGATTTTTTAATATTTGGGGCTCCGAAGATTATAAAAGAAGCCCATTCTCCATATTCTAGTTTATTCACGTCGTTTTGGTAACCTACCTGACGGATATATGCAGTATATAACTGCTTTTTCTTTGTAACAAAATTATAGTTATTTGTAATAATTTTTTTGTTAACTACAGTGTTTCCTTTTGCGTCTTTAATGACTACTTCATGGTAAGAATCAGATGCATCCTGAGGTTCCCAGAAAAAATGACAGGAAATTTTTTGAAAACAGTCATAGTACATATCACGTAGTGTTACCTGGGTTAATTTAGTATATCCAAATATTTCATAATTACAATAATCAGAGCTATCGTCTCCGTCGGACAATACGAAACGATAACGTCGTCCTGGTTCCAAATTAGTGACTGTGTATGAATCACAACTGCTAGGAAGGTTTGTGATTTCCTGAACGGTTTTTTCGGATAATGAGTCCGTGTTACTAACTTTAACGAGCAATGTCATGGAGCTGGTGCAGTTGGTAGTCCAGGTCAGAGTTATGGTGTTAGTTGTTGCGTTTGTAACTGATAGAAGAGAGATGTACGAGTCATTGTCATCATAATAATCGTCATCATAATAATCGTCATCAGATGCTGTAAATGTTGATGCATTCGCGTGAATCCCATTGTATGGTAATGATGTGAAAAGCATACAATGTGTCATGGCGATGGCAGTTACTGCCGTTAATAGTTTTCTTTTTTTCATTTAATTATCCTCCTTGAAAAATCATGTTCTCAAAATTTACATTTTTCGAGATTGTAATAATGTACATTTGGTACATAACATTGTCATTATAGCATAAAAATAATAGAAATCTACATGATAAAAGAAAAAAATATGAAAAAAATGAGAAAAAATGAGAAAATAGTTGAATGATATCATTAGGTGAAATATAATACAATGGTAACAACTGTGTAATATAATAATATGGAAAGGATGAAAGAAACGAATGGAACAACAGTATGTTGAGTTTTTAAGGTCTGATTCAATGATTTTAACCTATGAAATTATTGTTTTAGTTGTACTTGTAGTTGCGTGCATATTGTTAAGCACAAGAAAAAAACGCAGAAACATGGTGTTAGAAAAGAAAAAAGAGCAGCGGGAGTGGAAACAGTTACAAGAAGCACTTAAGAATGAGAGAAAGGAATAAAAATGGGATTTGTAGTATCAGTTTATTCAATGGTTTCGTTTAAGGAATTTATACTTCCTTCCATCAATAACTCTGACTATGAAATAACTTTGAGAAGCAGTGAGTTTAAGCTTCACTCAGATATTCAGATAAAGTTAGAAATTATGAAGGGTGAATGGAAGGTTAAATGGGACAGCACTTATTCCGGAGTGGAAAAGAGCGGAAGGGTGCTTGAACCGGATTTAGTTATTAATCTAGAAACAAGATATGGAGAAAAATTATCAATTATTTCAAAGTATGTGGAAGCAAATTTTCATACATACAAAAAGTTTAGTCTTCGAAACATTAGCCAGATTACAATCGGTAAGGAGACAAATAACACAATCAGCTATGACTTTTTAGGTATGGTATCAAGAAGCCATGCGCAGTTGGTACGTTCACAACGTGGCTTCCAATTAGTGAATGGCGGTAAGAATGGTAGTTATGTGAATTCTGTCAGAGTTGATGGAACGGTTGAGCTGCCATTTGGAGCATTTATCAATATTATGGGTCTTCATATGGTGTATTTGGGAGATGTGTTAGCTGTTGATGTAGAAGGTAGCAAAGCATACATTAATGACAACGTGTTGCAGCCGTATGTAAATGAAAGTGAGAATGGAACTGTCAAATTGTCAGGTGCTCCAAAAATGTCTAATGGACCGACAATGTACCATAGAGCTCCTCGAAACTATGAAAAAGTTGAGGAAGAACACATTACAATTGAAGCTCCGCCGGAAAAAGTATATCAGAATAAGACAAGCCTGATAATGTCTCTGGGACCTTCTATCGGTATGGTGATTCCGATGATGCTTGGTTATTCGGTAATGGCATATGCACAAAAGGTATCCGGTGGCGGTAGTTCCATGCTTATGATGGCATCTGGTATGATTATGATGTTAGGTTCTGCTATTTTTAGCGTAATATGGGCATTTGTACAGATGCGGAGTGACAGAAAACGTGTTAAAGAAGAAAATGAAGAACGGTTTAATGCCTATGGTCAGTATCTGATTGAACAAAAAAATGAGATTGAAACCTTATACAAAGAGACTGTTAGAAAGTGCGAGGAAACATATCCAAGCGCTGGTGTCTGCCTTTCATATAATGAGAGCACCGGCGGTTTATGGAACAGAAACTATACCCATGATGACTTTTTAGCGCAGAGACTCGGTATAGGAGAAAAGCCTTTTCAGTGTACGATTGAGGTTCCAAAGAAGGGATTTAGTATCCGTAAAGATGATTTGAAAGAACAACCTGCACTCATCAGGGATAATTTTAAAACATTGTTTAATGTGCCAATTACCGTTGATTTGTTTGCAAAAAAAATGATTGGTATCGTTGGTGGTGAGAGCAGAAGAAATGCAATTGAGATTGCTAAGGTATTAAGTGTTCAACTTGCAGCAAACAACTGTTATACAGATGTGAAACTTGTTTACATTTATAACAATGAGACTTCGGAAGATCACGGACAGTGGGAGTTTGCCAAGTGGCTTCCTCATACATGGTCAGAGGATAAAAATACCAGATATGTGGCAGCTTCAAAAGAAGATTTGTCAGAAGTTATTTATGAGCTGACAAAGGTTATGAGAAGTCGTGAGGATACGGAAAATTATTATTCAGAGGATTCTATTGCAAAACCTTACTATATTGTTTTTGTATCAGATACTGCATTGTTGGAAGGTCAAAGTTTTGTAAAATACATGAACAGCAAGGATAACAGATTGGGATTGACGACAGTGTTATTGGCGGATCGTCATGAAAAATTACCAAATGAATGTGAATTCATTATTGAAAATTCTGCTAACTTTAAGGGAATGTATGATGTATACCAGTCTCGAAAAGAGCGCCAGGTAATACAGTTTGACGCAGTTTCCAATGAACAGCTAAACAGTTTTGCAAGACATTTAGCATCATTACATGTACCTGAGACAGAAGAAGGTGGAGAAATTCCAAATGCTATTACATTCTTTGATATGTATAATATTAATCGTATCGAAGATTATCCGGTAAAAGAAATGTGGGCAAAATGTCGTACCTATGAAAATATTAAAGGTATGCTTGGTGTCCGTTCCGGTGGTGCTCCATCATATTTGGATGTCCATGAAAAATACCATGGTCCTCACGGACTTGTGGCGGGAACAACAGGTTCCGGTAAATCAGAAACATTACAGACTTACATTTTGTCTCTGGCAATCAATTACAGCCCGGATGATGTGGGATTTTTCGTAATCGATTATAAGGGTGGTGGTATGGCCAACTTATTTGATGGACTTCCACATTTGATCGGTTCGATTTCCAACTTGTCAGGAAACCAGGTAAAACGTGCCATGGTTTCCATTAAGAGCGAAAACAAGAGAAGACAGAGAGTCTTCTCGGAAAATGGTGTTAACAACATTAATCTTTATACAAAATTGTACAAAAATGGTGAGGCTAGTTTGCCGGTTCCACATATGTTTATTATTATCGATGAGTTTGCGGAATTAAAGAGAGAAGAGCCTGAGTTCATGAAGGAATTGATTTCGGTTGCACAGGTAGGACGAAGTCTTGGTGTGCATCTGATTTTGGCGACACAGAAGCCAAGTGGTACAGTAGACGACAACATCTGGAGTAACTCGAAATTCAGACTTTGTCTTCGTGTACAGGATAAGGGCGACAGTAGAGATATGCTTCACAAAGAGGATGCTGCCTTTATTACACAGGCAGGACGTGGATATCTTCAGGTTGGTAATGATGAACTTTACGAGTTGTTCCAGTCAGGTTTCTCGGGAGCAGTATATTCTGAAAATATGGTTGTTACAACAAAAGATGTTGCAAAGATGGTTTCTCTTCCAGGTAAGATTGAGATGACCGGTAACAGTGTAAAACAATCCCAAAAGGTTCATGCGGAAATTCTTTGGATCAATACATTGTGTGAGTGTATGCAAAGTGCATTGCAGATGGCATCTCAGGAGAATACCGTAGATGTGAATGATGTGGAAAACAAAGTAAATAATCTTGTAGAAGCAATGTATGATGTGTTTGTGGAAAAGAAGATTGATTATCCGGTTAGTGAATTTAATACCGCTCGTCTGAAAGATTTTATCGAAGCATATGGTGCAGTATTAAGTAATGGAAATCAGGGAGATCTTTCAAGAAATATTCTTGAATATGCAACTTCAAACAAAATTAAAATGCCGGAAGCAAAAGAAAAAACACAGTTGGATGTTACGATTGAGTATTTAGCAAAAGTTGCGATAGAAAATGGCTATACCCACGACATTCAGTTGTGGATGCCGGTTCTTCCAGAAAAATTGTATATGGATGAATTTGAAGAGTTTAGAAACTTTGCATTTGATGGTTCCAGCTGGAAAAACAGCCGCAACGGAAAACTTGAGATATTGATTGGTAAAGCAGATGATCCGGAAAATCAGAACCAGATGGCTGTAATGTATGACTTCCTTGCAAAGGGACATTTAGCAATTATGGGAACTATTGTTACTGGGCGAAGTACATTTGCGCAAACTATTGTGTATAGTTTGATACAGAGATATACACCGGAATATGTAAATCTGTATCTTGTTGATTACAGTAGTAAGGCATTAGGCGCCTTTGAGCAGGCTCCGCATGTTGGTGGCGTAGTGTTCGAAGAAGATACGGAAAAAGTTGTAAAGCTTATGACTATGTTAGATTTCATGATCACAGAGAGAAAGAAAATCTTAAGAGGTGGTAATTATAAGCAGTATGTTGAGGCAAATGGACCAAAATTACCGGCAGTTGTCGTAATATTTGACAATATGTCAGCCTTTAGAGAAAAGACCGATTTTGCTTATGATGACTTTTTGATACGATTGTCAAAAGAAGGAACCAGTCTTGGTATTTATTTGGTTGTTACCGGTCAGAGCTTTAGCATGGCGGATATTCATACAAGAATTGGAGAAAACATTGAGACATGTTTCCCATTAAGTTATCCGGAGCGATATGCATATATGGATTTCCTTCATACGGCACAGTTTGATATTATGCCGGAAAATGGAATAAAAGGTCGAGGATTGTGTGTATTTGAGGACCGTATTCTTGAATATCAGGTTGCATTGTCTGTGGAAGCAGAAAATGATTACGAAAGAGCGGAAAAATTGAAAGAAATCTCTGAGAATATGAGAAATGTATGGAGTGGCGCGGTTGCCAGACCAATTCCGATGTTACCTGAAAAGGCAGTGTATTCTGAATATTCTGCATTACCATTGTATCGTTCACAGATTGATGAAAGCTCATTGATACCTGTTGGATACGATATGGTTAGTGCAGCTTCCTTCAGCCTTGATATGAGAGAGTTCTTCTGTTATCTGATTACCGGAGCACCTCGAACAGGAAAAACAAATTTTATGCGCGTGTTCCTGCAATCAGTATTGAAAAAGGATGCCGATATATGTATTATTGATAATGGCAAAAAAGAATTGTTAATTTATGAGCAAAAAGAAAATGTTACTTATTTAGACAATGAAGATGCTGTATTAGAATACTTTGGTTCAGAGCTGACACCTAAATTTACTGCCAGAAATAAGAAAAAATGGGCATTGATTGGTGAGGAAAAAGAAGAAGATGAGATTATGGATATTATGCTGAAGGAAGAGAGACCATTGTTCATCTTTATTACCGATTTGCTTGAGTTTGCGAAAATGGCATATGAATCAGAAGCAGGTATTTCTAGTTTTATGGAGAATTTAACAGAAAAAGGTTCTTTACACAATATTTACTTTGTGGGAGAAGTTTCTCTTAACAAAATTGCTGATGTCAGATATTACACGATGTTCCAGAATTTTGCGTCTTATCAGACAGGTATTCATTTTGGCGGTAAGACAGACGAAAATCCAGTAATGCAATTTGAGTATCTGGAATACAAAGAGATTTCTCAAAAGCAGCCGGTTGGTGTGGGTATGATTCCAGGGGACCGTAGTTACGATGGTGTAAAGAAAATAATGGTACCGATGGCCAGAAAATAGGAGGAACTTAGATATGATTATGGTTGATATACGTGTGCCGGCATTGGATGACAGTTATGATTTTTTACTGGATGAAAATACACCGGTAGATAAGATATTGATGGAAGTTATTGAGATGATTTCCAAAAAACATCATACGAATACAAAATTAGATGTGGATGATTTTTTATTGTATGATTGTAAAAAGGCGAAGCAACTGGAACGCATGTCATCTTTGTATGAGGCAGGAATAAAAGATGGTGATTGTTTACTTTTGGTTTAATTTTTACAAAACACATGTTAATTTTTTCAATTTTGGTTTATAAGAGAAGAAAAGTGTTACAATGTTATCGAGAAGCAGGATAAGGAGTGGAAATCATGAAATATGAAATGGATACAGTACGGCTGGAAGCCTCTGTAAAGAAAATCAATACGAAAATTTCAGAGATTGAGACGGACAAGGAGCTTCTTGGTAACATTGTGAACAAAATAAAAGCAAACTGGTCAGGTGCTGCTTTTCTGGAATTTGAAAAATCAATAACCAAAGAGAGAAAACAACTTGAGCGTTTGTTGCAACAATTAAAACAGCTTCAGGAATATCACATGACAGCGATTGACCAATATGAAAAATGTGAAAAAAGGATTTCCGGATGGTTGAAAGAAATCTAAAGGAGGATGTGTTATGGCAGTTTCTTTTTCGATATCGACGGAGAGTGTGAGAGAACAAATCAGAAGCATGTCAGAAGTTTCGACACATATTGAAATGTCACATAAGGTCTTGCTTCGGGAGATGGCTCTTATTGATAAGTACTGGAAGGGAAATTCCGCAGAAATCAGTGCAGAGTTGTTTCAATGTATTGATGAACCGTTGGAAAATAATATAAAACAATTGCAAGGGTATCCTGGGATGATTTTAAAAGTTATGATACAGTGTGAAGAGAGAGAACGGGAAAGCACCAGGAAAATTTCCGGTGCTCTCAATGGCTCAGTAATAAAGTAAAGGAGGTTAGAATGGAAAAGTTAAAATCCTACCAAAAAGAAGTGTGGATATCTGCAGAAAAAGAGCTTGCTCAACTGGAAAAGAGCCTTCAAAATGAAATAAATCACATTCAGTATCTGGAAGAAAAATTTTCAAATGATGTGTGGAACGGAGGCAATGCAGAGACATGTAAAAGTATGGTGGGTAAGTATAAAAGCGATATGGAATTGTGCAAAAACTGTATCAAAGAATACAGGATATTTATAACAAATACAATTGCCAGTGAAGGCGTAGCAGGTGAAAAAGAATTACAAAAATTGATACAATTACAACAAAATAAAAGGAGTGTTTAGTTATGGCAGGAGTAGTTAAAGTTAATACAGGAGACATGACAAATATTATTAATAAGCTAAAAAATGATGTTCAGGCATTACAGACTTGTGTAAGCGAGATGAGCAGTGTTTCAAGAAATCTTGGTAATACGTGGACTGGTCCCAGTCATGATGCTTATGAAGAGGCGATGAGAAACGATTTGATAGAAATTGGAAAATTTATCAATGAAGTTCGTGAGTATATTCGTGCTATTGATGAAAATGGAATGGCATATGAGGAAGATAAAAACAATTTTGTAGCTATGTTCAACGAGAGAAATTATAGTCGTTGATAATGAACTGAGGGTTAGAGCAATCTAACCCTTTTCGTGCGCTTTCAAGTGAACTGAAATATATTGCAATAGGAAGGAAAAAGTATTATGAAATTATGGAAAAAAATAAGCATGCATCTTGTAATTGTATGTATTATGATTTGCAATCTGGTGCCAATGAAGCCGGTATGTGCTGCTGATACGGAAGGGAAACAAGTGGCAGATGTGAAAAATGGTATCGTTGAAATTCAGTCGGGAATTGAAGACGAAAACGGAAATTTTTATAAGATAAAAAGTTGTAGTGGATTTTTAGTTTCTAATACATCTGATGGTGTATACATTGCAACTAATTATAATGGGATAACGTTATCCGATAATAAAAAGAAGAAGTTTGCAAAAAAGAATAAGATTAAATTTGATAATGAAGGTGATTTAGAAACAAAAATCCGACTTATTGTGGAAAGCGATGTAGAGTCCGCATTGGAAATCAAGTTTAAAAGTGAAGATGAAAATTTTGCAGTTTTGGAAGCTGGTAACATATTAAGGGAGAGAACTGCACTTGCTTTGGAAAATCAGGATGAAGTTGTCATTGGTGATGAAGTATATGCGTTAGGATTTGCAGAACAGGATGCAGAAGTAATTACATATACGTCTGAAAATGTGCAAATCAGAGCAGGACGGTTGGAGGACAATGCTGCAAAGATTGGGAGAAATAAGTATCTTCAGCATTCCGCACAGCTTGATAAGGAAATTAACGGTGGTGCTTTGGTTTCCGCACAGGGTTATGTAATTGGATTAAATGATATAGATATTACAAAAGAAGATGATGATTGGTTTTATGCAGTACCTATTTCCCGAATCATCAGTTTTTTGGATAACTACGGAATATATTATGTGAATCACCAGATTAACGAAAGTTATGAGCGCCTAGAAGAAGTTTATAACCGATGTGTGTCTGAATATGAATCAGACAATTATAAAGAGCAGTCAAAACAAGCGTTAGAAGGAGCCCTAAACAATGCGGAGGGATATATTGCATTTAATGATAATTACTCTGCAGAACAGTTTAATCGGGTAGCTGTCGATTTAAAAAATGCAGAGTTAGAGTTGGTCAAAACGACACCAAAAATCAGATATTTACAGATTATTGTTGGCATTTTTATTTTTGGATTTTTTATATGGTTGCTTGTAATATTATTTACAGGAGATAAAAATGTAAAGAAAAACAAGAACAATTTCCAACGAAATAAAGCAAATATGAATGTTAATGGATTTGGGAATAATGATCCAAAATCTGTACCACAAGGACAAATGCCATATCCACCACAGGGAAATGGAAACGTTTTGATGGGCGGAATGCAACAAAATCCAATGCAACAAAACCCTATGCCAATGCCGCAAAATCCTATTAACAATGGTTTTATGCAGCCGGAGTATGATGATAACCGGACGGTTATGTTGCAGTCAAGTTCAAAGTCTGTCAATAGTTTTTCTGGAACACTGATTCGGGAAAAAACAGGTATGAATTATTCAATATGTAAAGCACAGACATTAATCGGAAAGAAACAGGGAGCGGTAGATATTGTAATTCCTGACAATGTGGCAATCAGTCGTACCCATGCTAAAATTGTCAATGACAATGGCAGATATATCATTTTTGATATGAACTCTGCTAACGGTACTTTTGTAAATGGAAGAGCAGTTGATCAATCGGGTGCGATGTTAAATTCCGGAGATCAGATTTTATTGGCAGATGAAACGTTCAGGTTTCAAATGTAGATAAGGGGGATATATGTTTTTTTATGTAGATACAGAAAAAATAGAAGAATATGGTGGAATACAAAAAGCAAGCGGAATGCAAGTGCTTCAAAAAACTCAAAAGTTAGAGCAGATTAATCAAAAAATGTTTGGGGAAACTTCTATGGGAGCATTAGATTTTATGATTAAGACATTTTCTGATGACTTGGCAAGGGAAATGAAAGAAACAGGACAATATGGTGCAAAACTTGGAAATACTATGCTGCGGGCGGCAAGAGCTTACGAGGAAACAGAGGATGATGTTTCAAAGAAGAAACCAATATTGGAGGAAGAAACGTAAAATATTACAAAATAAATGTTATTTATTACATTCTGTTGACTAATGTGAAAAATGTGTTATAATTCAAAATGTAATCAATGAGGAACACATGGAAAGAGAAGCAAATGTGTCATTTATTACAAAATATATGTTAATTTTTACATATATTAAGATACTGTTAATAAGGTGATATAATAAGGATGTAATCAAAAATTATTA
>CADBNB010000352.1 GCA_902795895.1 uncultured Lachnospiraceae bacterium
ATCAATAATAATACCATCTGCCTTTAAACCTAACATGGTAAATGACATGGCAACTCTGTGATCTTCGTAAGTCTCTATCTCTGCTGCCTGAGGCTTAGCCGGTGTGATAAATATGTCATCTCCCTGCTCAATACAAGGAACGCCGCATTTAGATAATTCATTTACAATGGCAGCCATACGGTTGCACTCCTGCCCGCGGATATGTCCTACATTTCGAATCACCGTATCTGTGGTAGCATATGGCGCAAGTGCCGCCAAAGTAAGTGCCTGATCTGAAAAGTCATTCATATTGATATCCACGCCTTTTAGAGTTCCCTCTTCCGGTCCCGTCACTGTGATACCTTCTGCCTCTTCCGTCACGGTACATCCCATCGCTTCTAATACTTTCAAAAACTTCATGTCACCCTGCACAGATGTCCAAAATACGTTTTTCACCGTAATCTTACCGCCGGTAAGTGCTGCCATTGCATAGAAATAGCAGGCTGCTGAAACATCCGGCTCAATGTAATAATCCCCAAGGCTTAATTTTTGCTTTCCTGCCACATGATAAGTTTCACCGTCAAATACTACTTCCACGCCAAAACTCTTTAGCATATTGATAGTAATACTGATGTATGAACCTTCTTTTTTCTCACTGGTAATGCGAATATTGCATCCACTGTCCGTCACAGGTGTCACCATCAGCATGGCACTTAAAAACTGGGTACTTTTGCTGATATCCATATCAATATCTTTGCAGACTCCACCATTTCCCTTTACTTTAACAGGCAAATGTCCGGCTTCTTTAAGATATGTAAACTCAGCTCCCATGCTTTGAAGAACATTTATAAGTTCTTCCATGGGACGTTTTTCCATCTGTGTTGAACACTGGATTTCGTACTCACCGTCAGACAATGCAAGCATGGCTGTAAGAAAGCGGGCAGCTGTGCCCGCACTTCCTACATTGATGGTTGCTTTATTTTTTGGTATCTTTCCTCCGGTACCCTGAAGTTCTACTGTTTTTTCTTTTTCGTTTATGGTAAGGTCAAATCCAAGACTTACTAAACTATCTAAAAAATGTCTGGAATCATCGCTAAACAATACGCCTCTTAGAATACTCTTTTCATTGGACAAAGCCGCCAACAAAAGTGCACGGTTTGTCATACTCTTCGAACCTGGAACGACTACGGTTCCATTTAGCGCTCCTTCCACTTTTTTCACTTCATATTTATCCATAAAAACCGCCTTTTACGATACAAATGCTTTACTTACAATCTGCTCTTTTACAAGTTTTGCAAACTCTTCTTTTGAAACTGTTGTTGTTTCCTGTTTTCCGTGCAATCTGTATGTTACAGTTCCATCATTCATCTCATTGTTTCCAAGAACTAAAAGATAAGGAACTTTCTGTAACTGACCTTCACGCATACGGTAGCCAAGCTTTTCTGAACGGTCATCAAGCTCAACTCTGACATTTTCATCATCAAGAAGTTTAAATACTTCTTTTGAATATGCCAACAATGCTTCATCATCATTCTTAACAGGCAATACTTTTACCTGTGTAGGTGCTAACCAAAGTGGAAGATTTCCCTTTGTCTCCTCAAGAATGTAAGCCATGAAACGGTCCAAAGAACCAAGAATAGCTCTATGAAGAACAACTGGTGTCTTCTTTGTGCTGTCGTTTGCCACATAACCCAATTCGAATTTTGCAGGTAAGCAGAAGTCTAACTGACATGTTGACAATGTGTATTCATTTCCTACTGCCGGCTTAACGTTAACGTCAAGTTTTGGTCCGTAGAACGCTGCCTCACCGATTTCTTCTGTGTAAGGAATTCCGATATCGTTCATTACATCACGAAGGGCATCCTCAGCCATGTTCCACATATCATCATCCTGATGGTATTTCTCTGTATCTTCTGGATCTCTAAGTGATAATACACAACGGTAATCTGTGATGTTGAAATCTTTGTATACGTCAAAGATTAAATCTACGACTTTCTTAAACTCGTCCTTAATCTGCTCTGGTGTTACAAATAAGTGAGCATCGTTCTGACAGAAATGTCTTCCTCTTTCGATACCCTTAAGTGTTCCTGATGCCTCAAAACGGAAGTCATGGGCAATCTCACCGATACGGATTGGAAGGTCTTTGTATGAATGCATCTTATTTGCATAAATCATCATGTGGTGTGGACAGTTCATTGGACGAAGTACAAATGACTCTCCTTCCACTTCCATAGCCGGGAACATGTTTTCCTTGTAGTGATCCCAGTGTCCTGAAGTCTTGTAAAGATTAACGGTACCTACACATGGTGTCATTACGTGCAAATATCCAAGTTTTCTTTCTTTTTCTTTGATGTAGTTTTCAAGTTCCTGCCATACTGTGTATCCCTTTGGTAAGAACATTGGAAGACCTCTACCAATCAAATCGTCAACCATAAATAGCTGCATGTCTTTTCCGATTTTTCTGTGATCTCTTTCTTTTGCCTCTTCTAACAACTGTAAATGAGCCTCTAACTCCTCAGGAGTTTCGAAACATACACCGTAGATTCTTTGAAGAACTTTGTTCTTTGCATCACCTTTCCAATATACACCGGAATGTTTGATAAGCTTAAAGTTTCTACAAAGCTTTACATTGTCAACATGAGGTCCTCTACACAAATCTGTAAAGTCTCCCTGATCGTATACAGTAATCTCACCGTCATCCAAACCAGAGATTAAGTCAAGCTTGTACTCATCATCCTTGAAAAATTCTAAAGCATCTGATTTAGACATCTCACGACGGATAATCTTTTTACCAGATTTGCAAACTTTCTTCATTTCCTTTTCGATTTTTGCTAAATCTTCATCATGAACTACTTCTTCTCCAAGATCAATGTCGTAGTAAAATCCTTCATTTACAACTGGTCCAACCCAGAACTTTGCATTTGGATACAAATGCTTTACTGCCTGTGCCAATACGTGAGCGCAGGAATGATTTAATGTTTTTAATGCTTCGTCTTCTTTAAAGTTTACCATTTTCACTCTCTCCTTTTTTATCATATACTCTTAGGGAAACCAGTATTGCTATAGAAGAACAAAGAGTTTTGCTTGCAAAACTCTAGCGCGACCGCGGTATTGCGCAGCAATTAACTCCATCTCCGCGGTCTG
>CADBNB010000353.1 GCA_902795895.1 uncultured Lachnospiraceae bacterium
CGACAAGAACCATTATAAACCACGTTTTCATGCTTGTCAACTGTTTTAATCAATTAAATTCAATTTTCTTAAAACGTTTTCAAACTTATCCTGATCGATAGGTTTTCCGGCATATGCCACACATCCCAATTCAAATGCTTTTGTCACATTACGACCTTCATTTAATGCTGTGGTCATGATAATCTTAGCACCATCTTCCTCTGAGATGCCCTTTTCCTTTTCGTAATCACGAATCTGCTTTAATGCCTGATATCCATCTAACTCCGGCATCATGATATCAAGACATACCAAATCGTACCCCTCATCTGCATCCAATGCCATAGTAAATGCATCTACTGCTTCCATACCATCTACTGTTACGTCACATTCCCCAAACTTTGACAAAAAACGTAACATAAATTTTCTACTGGCGAAATCGTCCTCTGCAATTAAAATTTTCATAATTAAACCATTCCCTTTCTTCTGTAATCCATAACCTCTTTCTAGTCAATCATCCCCAACATGACTACTCTCAATACTATTATACACTTTTTTCTTATATTTTTCTACCTTTTCTTGCAAACAAGCACAACCAAAGTGTAACAACATTTCAAAAAGTTGCTAACAGTTTTGCTTCTTCATGTACATGTTAGATATATAATCCAGCATGACCACTAGCTCTTAGCCAAGATATTTTTTCAAAAACTCTATAAGTGCATCCATTTCCTCGTCTGTACCAATGGTGATACGCAAATAGTTATCAATTCGTGGTTTATTAAAGTAACGAACAAAAATATTTTCTTTTCTCAATGCTTCAAACAACTCTTTTGCAGGTACTGTCTTGTGTGTTGCAAACAAAAAGTTTGTCTTCGAATCCGGGAAAGAAAAACCTAACTCCGTCAATTCTTTCTTTACTCGTTCTCTTGTTGCCACAATCTTTTCGCAACATTCCTTAAAATACTCCGTTGCTTCCATAGATGCTTTTCCTGAAACCAAAGTCACATAATCCATGGTGTAAGAATTGTATGAATATTTTACATCATTTAACGCCTTTATAAGTGTAGGATGACCAATAGCATATCCAATACGCATTCCAGCCATAGAACGTGATTTAGAATACGTCTGAACTACCAACAGATTTTCGTATTCATCTAACAATTTCAAAGCAGACTCTCCACCAAAATCAATATATGCTTCATCCACAATCACCACAACATCCTGATTGTGATCTAAAATATCACGGATGAAATCCAAATTTTCATAAACGGAAGTCGGAGCATTTGGATTCGTAATCACTACTCCTCCATTTGGAGTGTAATAATCTTCTTTTTTAATTCTGAAATTTTCATTCAATGCCGGTGTCACATATGGAATTTGGAACAATTCTGCCCATACATCATAAAAAGAATATGTGATATCCGGGAATACGATTGGTTTCTCTGAGCCAAAGAATGTTAAAAATGCCATTCCTAAAACGTCGTCAGAACCAACTCCCACAAATACCTGTTCATCTTTCACACCATAGTTTTTCGCAATTGCCTTTACCAAAATCTCAGAAGTTGGATCCGGATACATTTTTAATTTTTGTATATCCATATTTTTAATTGCTTCGTCTACCTGTGGTGCCGGTGGATATGGGTTCTCATTTGTATTTAACTTTATCATTTTAGAAAGCTTCGGCTGCTCTCCCGGTACATATGGTTCAACTTTTCTAAAATATGCTTCCCATGGTTTCATCTAAAATACCTCCGTTTCAACTTATCTTACCGTAGATTTATTCTTATTATATCCAAAAAACATTTGTTTTCACTTAAATATTGATAAGCATTCCTCCGCACAAATGACATAAATCCAGCCCATCAAAAGTAATACCTCCGCAATCCGGACAAACGATCTTTTCCGGCAGTATCTTTCGTTCCAGTATTTCATATTCCAGTTCTTCATCAAAAATTGCATCTATTTTTTCCTGGCTTTCTTTTGTCATTTTGCTTCCTCCCTACATATATGATGTTCTCTTGCAATCTCCTTAATATGAGTTTTCCAAGAACACACACATTCAGCTCCATTATATCCAATTCTACTCAC
>CADBNB010000354.1 GCA_902795895.1 uncultured Lachnospiraceae bacterium
AAACCGATAGAGGAATACCATTTATATTTTCCCAATATGTCATATCTTCCGATCAACAATGCAATTATATAAGTCGCTAATGGTATTATCACACTGAGAAAAACCAAGGAATATAGTTTTAAATCGTCCGACATAAGCAGCCAGAATACCATTATTGAAAACGTCCACACAATCATGTATGAAATAATCAAAATATTATTCATCTTTTGCAACTTCATTTTTCTTTGTTATTCTTCATCTTTCTAATGATTATTCCACAAAAATAAATCGCACAAATTACCGCAGAAACATATGTCTTTAGGCAGTATAAAACTGATAAAACATATACCAAGTAAATCGAATCCATAAACACACTCATATTCTTTTTCCTTACTAATGCAATTATGAGAAATACAAAAACTAGTAATAATACAGCAATTAATGTAAACATATGAATGAGAAGTTTCTCCACACTCTCGTAACCACTGTAAACACTGTAAATAAAATCACTTTCGCCAACACCATTAAAACATATAAGCATTGTAAACAGGCTAATACTTTTGAGTCCAAACAATATGTTCAAATTTTTCTCTTTATCGACAAATTTGATATAATTAATGATAAACACAAGAAATAGAATCATGTTATACATCAAATACTTCTCAGTTATTATTAAATTCATTCTTATTCCTCCGTGTACTTAACAATTTTTTTTAATTTCTTGCAGGCTAAAATTTCTCTTGGGGTAATTCCCGGTTCGGGAATCGTTTTCCCTTTAAATTTTATCTTTCCTGCAATATTTATTTTATAATTCTTATTGGCTGCCCATACTAATTTTGAACATTCCTTTATTCCCATGATAGGATGCAAGATTTCCAAGCCCCCATCTCAAATATGCTGCCCAGCCAATCGATCCATTTTTAAAAATTAATAACAAACACCTCTGTTATAAATAAAACAATATCTATAACAGCTATTAACCGATTAATATAAATTAAACATTTTCTATTCCAGCAATACCGAATAACTTCTTTTTTTTGTTCTACTTTGTAATTTTGATTTTCCTTAACCTCCGTACAAACCACAAAAGTTTTTCCGTACCAGTCATATACCAAAACTTCTTTTGAAACTTTTTGTCCTTTTCTCCCTACTAAAACATCACTATATACAAAATGATTTTTTTCATTTAGAACTACTTTTAAGCAATATGCATTATCATACTCAGCATGTCCAAATCGATTAAATGTGGTTTCTACCTTTACCTCTACCAAATTCTCTATGTTTCCAACATAACAAATTCCATTCTTTTGAATTTCTTTTATTTCCTTTCTTCTTTTGGCGATAGGCATAGTTACACTTATTACAAGCACCAAATAACAAAATCCCAATCCAAAGCACATTTGTTTCTTATTTGCTATAAACAGGAATCCCATCAATAAGATAAGAAATATGGTTGCATATAAGAACCTCATACTGCTTTCTCTGTAATGGTTCATAAACATTTCCTCCACGTTTTATCGGTAGTATTAAATATCTGAAATTAAAAATCATTCGTAGTGTGTTGTGGTTATTTTTCAAATTATATTATTAACTTACAAAACAATAACAGAACCATCAGATCTTGTTTTGACAAAATCTGATGGTTCTACTACAATTTTAAACAATATACTTATTGACCATCAATATTTTTTGTAGTCTTTAAAATATTTTTCCCATCCTCATCAAAACCATTAATATTAACTCTATCATAATAATAACTAACCTGCAATTTACTTATTGTATTGTTACTTGCCGTCTCTTTTTCATATATTTCATCAGGATAGTAGTTTATTACTTCATCAAGCTCTCTACTGGTGGAAGAAACTCTTTTTGAATTTCCATTTTCACAAATAATATTAGTAACTGAATTAGAATTCATATCAACCGTCATCAGACACAATAAGGTATAACCCATATGATTTTTTTCGTAATTTTGGGACATTGATATTTCCGCATATGAATTTCCATCTTCACTAAATACATATTCTGCATGAACAATTTTCATATCCTCCTGATACAGACGATTACAGATACTCTCTAATTCTTTTTTACATTCTTGTAATCTACAAATATCATTCTCCAACTGGATTGAAACCTTTTCCTCTTTTTTGCTATAATCACTCCAATCATCATCAGAACAACCATTGCAAATCACCGAAATAATTATTATCATGATAAACAGATATTTCCTAATATCCGTATTGCCCGATGAATAACTCATAATTTATTTCCTTTCACTATTATAATTTTCAAATAGCAAATAACAATTGTAGACTTCTTTTCCATATGTTTTTGCATCTGAATTTGTTCCATTATATCTTGATAACATTGCTTTCATCTCTTCCCCTTAATATTTCCAATATTCCTGCTTTCATATCCGCATACCCTCTCTCCAACTCTGCATCAATTTCCTCATCAGAAAGTGTACTAGCATCCACCATCCCTTGCCATATTGCTACAATACAATGTTTCATTTTCCACTCCATCTTCTTTTCAACCGTATGTCAATCTACTGACATCACCATAAACATAGTTGAGCTTACTTCAAAGCCTGCTCTATCAATTGATTGATGTGAATTTCCGCCGAATCCAGACAAGGCACCTCACAATTATCTGAATTGAGTAAAAGCGGCAGTTCCGTGCAGCCAAGTATGACCGCCTCTATCCCATCTTCATCCCGCATACGAGAAATGATGGTGTTAAATTCTCTTAACGTACTTTCCTTCACAATGCCAAGCTCAAGTTCCTCCAATATTCTTTTGGCTACAAGCTCCCGTTCCTCTTTATTTGGAATGATTACCTGAATGCCTGCTTGAAGCATGTGTGTCTTCATATAATCTTTCTCCATAGTGAAAACAGTTCCAAGAAGACCTACTTTTTTTATTCCTTTGGAAACCGCCTCATCACATACAGCTTTGGGAATACTTACCAAATCCACTCCACTTTTGCAAACAATCTCATCAAAGACAATATGCATTGTTCCAGCAGTCAGAGAAATCACTTCTGCACCGCTGTTTTTAAGGTATTTCACCTTGTCTGCCAAATACTCTGAAAGGGCATCATATTTTTCATCACAAACTAAACTCCAGGCTCTTCGAAAATCTACACTTTCAATCACCATATCCGGCATGGCAGCTCCATTTGTAAGTTGGTCTATTCTGCTGTTCAGTTCTTTATAATACATCAATGTTGACTCCGGGCCGGTACCGCCAACCAAACCTATTTTTTTCATTAATCCTCACTCCCCTTTAGTTCAATGTTCTCACAGGATGACGAATAACTGTTTTCCACTTCTCTGGCGCAACCCTTCTGGCATCTGACAAATAAATCTCGTGGTGCATTCTATCCTTATTCATGTCGTTTACATATCCGTTCTGCTCTAAATACTCATCCATAATTGCAACCGTCGCAGGCTCATCATCAAAAGGTCCTAAATGCATGATTTGCACGCACAATCCTTCCTCAATGGTAAGATATTCCACAGAAGAACAATCCAACTTTTTCTTTTTTGTGACGGTTGCTACCGCCCATTCAAAATTTTCTTTCGTAACAAAATCCGGCAGCCGGATAACGGAAATCCAACGAAAGGTGGACTTGTTTGTATAATCAAGCCCCTCCGCTTCCTCTTGCCACCAAAAGCCTTCCAACGGTGGAACCACATATTCAATGAAGCCCTCTATTTTGTAATCCGTCTTATAACTCATTTTCAATGTATAAGCAATGGCATACAATACACCTATCGCCTGCTGATATGCCCCACCTTCTTCGTTGGGATCTCCCATACCTCTGACAGCAATATAGTTCGCCTTTGGAACATTTACAATTTCCGGCTTGTTCTTCGGCATATAAAATTCTTTATACTCTTTCTTAAAATCAAAAGCCACCTTATTCATTCCTTTCAATCGGAAGCTGGATTTCTGTAAGCCAGTCTTCTACAGACTCTTTATTCCAAATCCCGTCTATATAGCATTCTCTCACATGCCCTGCTACTTTATATCCGTTTTCTTCCGCATATTTCATAATAAATGCATATGCTTCCCCAATTTCATCATAGGAACCTTTATGAAAAATACTCAACACCTTAGTTGCAGAAATTTCTCTGAATTTTATCCGGTCACTTTCTTTTCCTATACGGTCTACCGCCTCATTGTGTCGGATTAAAATGTCCGAGTCCTTATGTTCTTCATCCAAATATTCGCAAAATTCATATGCTGGTTCTACACATTTTATCTCTGGATTTAATTCCATACATTCTTCTCCAAATTCAGGAATCAGCTGCATCATATCCGAAAATGCCTGCACTTTTACTTCTGTGTAATACACAATTACGGATGGAATTTCCTTTACTGTAACTTGATACTTCATATCATCGACCTCCAAAATATGCTTTATTATTGAAAGGCGGACATCAATATCTTCTCTTTGCTTCTTAAGTTCTTCCGCTTTTGTTGCAAATATTTGTTTTGCATTTGCACCATTTTGAAGCGCTTTTATTTCTTTCATTGATAATCCAAGCTGCCGATATGCTTTGATTTTTGCAGCATCTTCAAGCTGGCTGGTTTCATAAAACCGATATCCCGACCATTCATCAATGGATTTCGGCATTAAAAGTCCTTCTTTTTCATAAAACCGCAAAGCCTTAATCGTAAGATGTGCCAGTTTTGAAAACTCTCCAATTTTAAGCATCCGACATTTCCTCCTTTCTGTTTACATTTTTCATTATGCAGCATCCCCTAAGGGGAGAGTCAATATATCAATTACAGCTTATTTTACTCAACCGCCAATATCCATTCTCTTGCTAGATACAAAGAAAAAACTATCTCAAAAGGTAATTCTGATTTCGAAAAATACAAAAAAATGAATGAATCACAAGCCGAAATTCACTCAATCTTTTTTGCGAAATTCCTAGTCTTTTTCGCAGTTTTCTAACATTTTCTGCCACCTGTTTGTCAATTTCATCTGGTGTTTCCCATCCAAAAGTTTCCAAACCAATTGGGTCAATGACTTTGGTAAATGGTTCTAATAATCATGGCAGACTTAGATCAGTGATTCAAAACAAGGCATACGGTCAAGCTAACACTTTGATATGATCCCCCTAAAGTAGACAAGGTAAATAACCAAATCTACTTTAGGGGGAATTTTCTATGTCCAAAAAGAAACATAGTCCA
>CADBNB010000355.1 GCA_902795895.1 uncultured Lachnospiraceae bacterium
AGTTAAAAAATCTACACCTTGCATCCCGCATGTAATCATATGATTGACTGCGTTGATTCCACCGCCACCTATCCCTACGACTTTTATTTTTGGCAATTTATTTGATACCGGCTTTTTACTAAATGTCATATTATTTGCCCTGCCCTTTCAAATCTACAATATAAATTCACCATTTTCTTTTCATCCATTTTTTAACGTCATATTTTGGTCCATACATTCCCCAAACTGTTCCAAGCATCCTGCCATCAAAACACATTTCATGGATGTCTATCCAATACGCAGTTTCCCTGCTTGTCAATTTATGTTTTTTATCATAATAATAAGCGTCTGCATAATCTCCGCCCTTGGGAGTTGGACCGATAGATATCTCGCGGTAAACGCCCCCATCACCAAAACAATAACAAATTTGTTTAAAACCGGTGTTTTTGTTTTCTTCAATTTGTATATTTTTTATCAGGCCATTTCTCATTTCATCCAGTTCTTCATCATCGTATATTCCACAGGATTCAATAAATTTCATTCGCTCTTGTTCTTCAGGCGTTAATATGGGCAACGCCTTCTGTCTTTCTTTGTTGAACGATTCACAGAGTTCCGCAATCCAATCTTTCCTTACAATTTCTGCAATCCAACCTTCTGGAATACCTTTTTCGCCACCTATACCATAAATAATTCCTGCAAGACCGCCCGCAACAGCACATGTCGTATCGGAGTCGCCACCTAAATTAGCTGCGGTCAGTATGCATTCACGATAATTATTACTATGCAGCAGACTCCATAGCGCAGCCTCCAATGTATCCACCACATAGCCGGAACTGGAAATTTGATCCCGAGAACAGTTTTCAATCGCAGGAATCCGTTGAAGTTCTTTCTGCGCAATCGGAAATATTTCATATTTGTGCAACACTTGTCGCAGTTTATATCCCTGAAGCAGCCATCTCGCAATTTCGATGTATATCCGACAAGCAGTTTGAGAGATTTCATGTGCGTGAGTCAACCCACTGACTGTATCAATAATAGCATCATCACAATCTGTATAGGCCAGCGGCAAAATCCGCATCAATGCACCATTGCCATTGTCCCCGCGATTTGGACATCCGCATTGCTCTGCCGGTGTTCCATCTAAATATTTAAGAAGGGCTCTCATAACTGTATTACCCACGCCAAATGTTCTTCCATAGGGTGTAAATTCAGCTTTTGTGAGCCACAGAGCAAAATTATGCATGATATCATTTGCATCAACCACACCAAGTCTTGCTATGCTTTCTACGGTTGCCAGAGCCATAGCACTATCATCCGTCCAGGTTCCGGGAGGTACATTATGCGAACCATAACCAACCATACCAGTCAGATGGAAACTGTCTCGTTCCAGAAATTCTACCGGAGCACCTACAGCATCGCCAACTATCAAACCCATAAGTCCATTATATATTTTCTTCATTGTCTTTTGAACCTCCTCCTTGTATTATTTGAAAATGAATATAAAATCCTATTTCGCCAAAATACCATTCATTATCTTCGCTATCCCAAACACAATACCCATCAATACAAGCACACCACTCGTAATAATTATCTTTAACAAAAGAACTGCCTTTGGGAACATTAATGCATCTGCATTTTCCTTCACTCATCTTTGCGTCCTCCATTACTATTCTTAAGCATTTCTTTCACGGAGTTCACAAATAAGTCTAGCATAGACTTCTGACCTTCGACTGGTAGTTCAAGGGCAATCTGACAAAACGCCGTACTAAGAATATGAAACAGGTCGGCAGCTTTTCCAAACACCATAGTCTGGTGTTGATCACCATATAAATAAGGATGACCCTTGCGGAAAGTTACCGTTACCTCATCACCAAACTCAAGGGTTTCATACTTCTCCGGGTCTTTTGAAACCTGTCTGATTTGTTCCATCGCCTGTTCGATCTCTTCATTTGTGATATCGGCAGGTATTGTACCTGTGCTCCTGCCATCATATAGTTTTTCTGCGGTAGTGATCAGGTCATAAGCCTTGTTTGCGTACAACCGGCTCAGCCGGTAGCAGGCTCGCCAGTAATAGTCATCTATAGTAATTCTTTTTTCTTCACCGTCATACACTATCTCTGAGTAAAATTTGTAGGCCATTGCCAAGTCTTTCTTCACATACAGGCCCTGTCTGTACATTTCAGCCAGATGATACAGGGTACAGAACGATTTTCTTCCCTCATCTTTTGTATAAAACTCATACGCTTTTTTATAATCCTGGGTTACGTATTCCCCGAAATAATACATCTCACCAATACATTCGTTACCAAAGCGTTGACCAT
>CADBNB010000356.1 GCA_902795895.1 uncultured Lachnospiraceae bacterium
TAATTCTGGAAAACAAATCATTCGAGCGGTGGTTGCAGAGGTGGTAGACTTTAGAGCAGAATTTGCAGACAAGGATGGGGAAAGCGAAAAAGTAGTTGATTTCTTAGAACAAATTTCTCCGGATCAGTATGTGAAAAAACTTTCAGAATCTAATCGGCGTATCAAATTATAAGGAGAGCAGAGAAATGAGTACACATAGAAAAGTAGGATTGATTCATGATGTTACTACAGATGATAAAATTCCGTGTCAAAAATGTGGAACTATTAACGATGCAAAAGCAAAGTTTTGTTCCTCCTGCGGTCAATCTCTTTTAAAAGAGAATACTATGGCAACAGTAGAAGTGGATAGATGTATATTTGCAGAAGGGCTTCCAGAATGGAGTATTGAACCACCTCAGGTTGTAATAAGGAGAAAACGGAGATGATAAAAAAACCACATACATATGCAGAATGGGTAGAAGCGTTGGATATTTTAAAAGCAAAAACTGATGATGAAGAAGTGTTAGCTGCGATGCAAAAAGGAACGATAGAATGGCAAACGGGAGTCGCAGAGCGGTTTTCAAAACGGTTGATAGATACAGTCAATTATCGCATGGATGGGGCTTCTGATAAGTTTCAAAGAGATTTAAATAATGCACATGGTGAAGAGGGTGCAATTGTTCGAGCATTATTGTCTTTGCGAAAAGAAATGGCTTTTTTAGCAAGGGCGATTGATTTACCAGTATTACCTGAAAAAGATAGAAGTCATTATAAAGCATTGGTGATTGACCAGGCAAATACGATGCAAAAGTCTTTGGAAGATTCAGCCAAAAAGGATTATAGCGGTAAATTGTTAAACATAATCAGAAATCATAAAGTAAATACAATTTAGAACAAAGGAGAATAAGATAGTGAGTGATCTTACAAAAAGTAAGGAGTTGTTGAAACGATATTCTATTGCCAGAATACCGTTTATTACAGTAAATACAATTGAAAAAACGCGCACATTAGATGTTTTAAAGGAGATTTCTGAAGAACTTTCACTTCCTTTTTATGTGCATACACTATCCAAGGGTACGTATGAACTGGGAACGCAGAAGGAAGTGAATGATGACACGTCTGTTTATGGTGCTATTTATTATATGAATGAGCAAATGAAACGAAGGCAAAACTTGACATTAGTTTTGACTGAGGTGCCGGATTTAAGTACAGATAATAGTGATTCCAAACAGATTCTGGCTCTTGTAAATTTGGCCAATGAATCTGGAGGAGTAGTGATCGTTTTAACCAATAATCCTATATGGAATCAGCTACAGCGTCAGGGAATGGTTTTAAAAATAGATCCACCTAGCGAAGAGGAAATGTATTCTATTATTAAAGAGTATATTGATGATTATAGAAATGAAATTCCGATCGAATGGGATGATAGTGATGTTCAGGAGGCCGCCTCAATATTGGCAGGTGTAACTACGATTGAAGCAGAAAATGTGATAGCCGCATTGATTGCAAACAGAAAAATTAGAAAGAGTGATATGGACGAAGTTCGGTTTGCAAAAGATCGCCTTTTTTCTGACATTTCAGGATTAGAAAAAATTGAAGTGGATGATAGCGTAAAGGATGTAGGAGGTTTAGAGGGACTCAAAAAATGGTTGGGAGAAAAGAAAGAACTTCTTACGCCTGAGAAGAGGGAAGAGTTGCGTTCAAAAGGACTGAAACCACCTAGAGGTATTTTGTTGGTAGGTGTACCGGGATGTGGAAAGTCTTTATCTGCAAAGTCAATTTCTGTAAATTGGAGATTGCCGTTATATCGTTTGGATTTTGCTACTGTTCAAGGAAGCTATGTGGGGCAGTCTGAGCAGCAACTCAAGGATGCGCTTACTACTGCTGAAAATGTTGCACCGTGCATTTTGTGGATCGATGAAATTGAAAAAGGTTTATCTGGTGCTACAGGAGGCGCAGGAGATGGTGGTGTATCTACTAGAATGGTAGGACAATTTTTATTCTGGATGCAGGAATGTAGGAAACAAGTATTTGTTGTGGCTACGGCGAATGATGTATCTATGCTTCCGTCTGAGTTATTGAGGCGAGGTCGTTTTGATGAATTGTTTTTTGTAGATTTACCTACATCTGATGAGCGAAGAGATATATTATCTCTATACATGCGTAAGTATTTGCAAGTTAGATTTGATGGAGA
>CADBNB010000357.1 GCA_902795895.1 uncultured Lachnospiraceae bacterium
AGGGCAATCAGACGGGCACAGTACCACACGCCAAAGAAGCATTTAAGGAGAAGCAGAAGGAAACCGGAAAATCAGAGGATGGAAAGAGGGTGTCATAGATGAAGGACAGGCTGGCAGAAGTTGTTGATGAGGTTGTAATTACCGGACAGAATACAGGTGAAAAAATGTGCTCATGTGAGAGTGACGTGGTGGATGAAACGTGTTCATCAGAGAGTTACGACGCATGTCGAGACTGTTGTCCTGCTCACAAAGAGCGACGCTCAAAGTGAGTAGGCTGCAACAGTCCATGTTAGATTATGATAAAAATGTTTAAAAGATGAACGTAAAAACGAACGAAAAAAATGCGATTGAAGGTATTGTAACAACAAGCACTCGTATCAAGCATTTTGCAGAGTATGTAGATGGAATTGAGTGAAAATCTAACCAAAACAGAAAGGAAATACCATGACAGAACAATATGCAAGAACAGAGCTTCTGCTTGGAACAGAAGCATTAGATAAATTAAGCCGCGCCCGTGTGGCGGTGTTTGGTATCGGCGGAGTGGGCGGATATGTGTGTGAAGCCTTGGTACGAAGCGGAGTGGGACATTTTGATCTCATAGACAATGATACCGTAAGTCTTTCAAATCTTAATCGTCAGATTATAGCCACAAGAAAAACTATAGGAAAATATAAGACTGATGTTATGAAAGAGCGGATGTTAGATATCAATCCGGAGGTTCAAGTCAATGTACATCAGTGCTTTTTATTGCCGGACAATGCAGATCAGTTTCCTTTTGCCGAATATGATTATGTAGTAGATGCGGTGGATACTGTCAGTGCGAAAATAGCACTTGTTATGAAGTGTAATGAGGCAGGAGTGCCGATTATCAGTGCCATGGGAGCAGGAAATAAGCTGGAAGCAGGAGCTTTTAAGGTGTCAGATATTTATAAGACGAAAATGTGTCCGCTGGCAAAAGTTATGAGACATGAACTGAAAAAGCGCGGAATAAAAAAACTGAAAGTCGTGTATTCCGAGGAAATTCCAATTACACCGATACAGAAAAATGTAACCTGTGAAACAGATTGCGAAGAGCAAAACAAAGTAAAAAAGCCGGTACCGGGCAGTATTGCTTTTGTGCCACCTGTGGCAGGTCTTATGATTGCAGGTGAAATTGTGAAAGATTTGACCGGAAAGCATGGAAAAATGTAGAGAGAGGAAAATAAATGAAAGAAAAACTGGGAAAAAGTTATGATTGGGTTATAAAGTATTTTATGTTTTTTATTTGTGTAGCAATGGTTGGATGGATTTATGAAGTACTTGTCATTATGTTTGAAAACCACCACGGATTTCAAAATCGTGGCGTTTTATACGGACCTTATTTGCCGGTGTATGGATTTGGTATGTTGATATTAATGGTTACCGTAAATCCTGTCCGTAATATGAAACTTGAAAAAATAACTTCCATTTCGCCGGTGCTTGCATTTATCATAAAATTCATTCTGGCATTTGTATCCGCATTTATAGTTACTTCTCTTGTAGAGCTAATTGCCAGTTATATGATTAATCCTACTTCATGGGGATATGTTGAAAACGGAAAAAGAAATTCCCCTTGGTATTATAGTGCAAGTGAAGGATATGAAGTTAACTTTCAGGGAAGAATTGCATTAAAATCCAGTTTGCGGTTTGGTATTGGTTCTATGTTTTTGTTGTATTTATTACAGCCGGCGATACAAAAATTCTCAACAAAGAAAAAGGTTTTCAAAATCGTGGGAAGTCTTTTGTTAGTTGTATTTGTGGCGGATTGTATCATTACTTTTGGATTGTATTAAAAATAAAAAAAATAAAACAGAATGGTTCTGTACCACTTAATTGTGGAACAGAACCATTTTTGTTTGAATTAGTCACAGAAACTATTCTAGAGCAATCAAGACGGCAGTCAATCAATCAAATCATTTTGAAATTTGGATAAATGTTCATAAGGCAAAATTTGCCGTCCACGGTACAATCCGCATCCGTCGTTGATAAGGCTGTTATTTACTGCCGCAAACATATTTACATCCAAGGTTGAAAGTTCAAGCTCATGAAGCATTTTGATTCGCTCATATGCCTGATCAAAATAAATGCACTGACCAGATGGAATTTGATCCCGTCGGGTTCTGTCCTGTTCCTGCTTTTTCTCGTATCCCAAATGATTGGCAGCACCAATTTCTGCCACATCATCCATCTGTTTTGTGCGTAATTGGACTTCTGTAAAGCATCTTGCACTATTGTCCAAAAGTGTAATGTGTAACGACTGATAATCTTTATTTTTCCCGGCAGAAACATAATCCCGGTAATAGGGCTTTACATTGTCGTTTAACAAAGGACTGTTGCTTTTGAGGACTCCATTGGCAGATTCAATGGTAAATCCCTGTTCTTCTAAAAATTCCGGCAAAAGATTTGCAATTTCGTACAAATATTTTAACTCCACATCATCTCGGTTTTCGTCTGATTTTAAGTGACATTTTGGCATGGAAAGAACAATGCGGTAAGCAATCAGGTCACGGAAGCAGATGAGCTTTTCCTTGATTTGTGCGGAGGTTGGAAATGTGCCATGCTTCATATAGTAATCATACACAAACTCAACAATGTAGCCGTTGAATTTTTCCTCAGCACGGATCAGGGATTTGATTCTTCCCTTAAATGTAAACGCCAGAAATGGATATTCCTTTGCCATAAATTTGTAAAACTCCCGGATTTTTTGTGACTGCTCCGTAAGGAAATCGTTGTGTTCCAAAAGGTTGATAATCTGCAAAAGTAAGTTACAGTGAACCATATCAATTTCATTTTTTGTTTTTTTGGCATCTGAACGTAAATCATTCATATACATATGTAATATTTTTAGAACTGTATCTCCAGAATACAAATAATCATTTAGCGTAATCATATTCACTCACCTCAAATTTTTCCGTCATTTTTTTCTTCCAGGGCTTTGATTGTCAGGTATACCACTTCGTTGTATGGAGTAGGAACCCCGAGTTCTTTTCCTAAACGGATCAGAGTTCCGGAAAACATATCAATTTCCGTGTGTCGTTTGGCGTCAAGATCCTGAAGGGTAGAAAAACGGGCTTTTGGATTGATGACTACATTTTTACCCATGGCATTGTTTCGGTCGGAAATATCAATTCCTTTCGCTTTTGCCACAGCTACTACTTCGTCGCAGAGCATTTCACTAAGACGAATGACATATTCGCTTGTAAAATAGGCACCAAATCCAACGCCAATCATAGCCTGTGGAAGATTTCTACTGATATTTAAAGCATATTTATACCAGATTGCTTGTAAAATATCCGTACAAAAATTCATGCCTACCGGTGTGTCTGCAAACAATGTTTCCAGTTCTTTCACCATGAAATGTTGCTGGTTTTCGTCTTTTACGGCACCGTAATAAAGCCCCGGTGTCACCTTTGGATCATAAGCAATTTTATTTTCAATCCGCTCTGCGGAAATTTTAATCATGGTGTATACCAAATGTTCAATACCTACCGCATTTCCTATGATTTCTTCGCTGTCAACACCGTTCATAGGGCTTATGATGATGGTTTCTGGTCTGACCATGGTTTTTAAGTCTTCCAAAATTCCCTGTAATGCGCCGTATTTTACTGCAACTATGATAAGGTCTGCATCTTTTGCTTCTTCCGGCGTTTTCACTGGAAGTTCATAGTTCTTTTCATTAATGATAAGTCCTTGCTGTTCTAAGCGAAGTTTACGCTCTCCTTTGGCAACCAGACAAAGATTGTTTCCCAATTTTTCTGATAAGCCGGCAATAAAATAGGCACCCACCGCCCCGGCTCCCACAATAGCAACTTTTTCTATACTCATAAAATATCCCCGCTTTCGGTTTATATGTTCTCTCGGATTCTACTTTATACCATGATTTTGGTAATGTTTCCGTTGGTAAAAAGCTTCCAAGTCTTTAATAAGTATAACGGATTTTAAAATGTTTGACTACAACAGAAATTTACTATTGTATATTTGGGAGAAAATGACTATAATGGAAATGCTGATTATTTTTTCACAATTCTTCAGAAACTATGAAATTATGAAAAAGATAGTTTTTGAATAATTTTGAAGGAAGCATAACAGAGAGCGACAGCGATGCAAATTCGTTGTTGAAAATATAAGTAAGTGTCCCTAAGGACAGCGTTACGAAAGAAAGGTTGATAAACAATGAGTAGTAGTGGATTAGAAATCAGATGGCACGGACGTGGTGGCCAGGGTGCTAAGACTGCAGCTTTGTTGCTTGCAGACGTTGCATTTAAGACAGGTGCATACGTGCAAGGTTTTCCGGAATACGGTCCAGAACGTATGGGAGCGCCAATCACAGCATTTAACCGTATTAGCCAGAATGAAATTCGTGTACATTCCAACATCTACAACCCTGATTTAGTTGTAGTCGTTGATGAAACATTGCTTGTTGCAGTAGATGTAACAGCAGGACTTAGTAAGGACGGAGCTATTATTGTAAATACTCCAAAGAGCGCAGAAGAAATCAAACCTTTGTTAAAAGGATACGAAGGAAAAGTTTTCACTGTAGACGGAAGAAAGATTTCTGTAGATGCCCTTGGAAAGAACTTTCCAAACTCACCAATGCTTGCAGCCGCAGTTGCAGTAAGTAAAGTAATGCCAAAAGAACAATTCATTACAGAAATGCAAGCTTCTTATGCACACAAATTTGCTAAGAAACCGGAAGTAATCGAAGGAAATATGAAAGCACTTAATATGACATTTGATGCATTAGAGCCAGCACTTAAGGCAGCAGGTTTAGCGTAAAGATAAAGAAATAAAATTTTCAATAGAAAAGAGAGATAAGATGAGAACAGATATCAGTAAAATTAATGAACACAGCCCTCATCAGGATATGACAGAAGGGTTGATGATGTTTGCAGCAGCTACTTCAAAGCAGTTTAATACTGGTGAGTGGAGAACAAATACACCAATTTTTAAAGCAGACAAATGTAAGCAGTGTTTGCTTTGTGCACCAGTTTGTCCAGACAGCAGTATTCCTGTAGTAGATTCAAAGCGTGCAGATTTTGATTATGATCACTGCAAAGGTTGTGGAATATGTGCAGCCGTTTGTCCATTTGATGCAATCGAGATGAAAGAAGGACAGGAAGTGTAATCATAAGATTACCGAAAAGTACAATCCCGTTACTGTTCAGCTGTTGAACCGTAACAAAATCACCTAAGGCGATAAAGAATAGAAAGGATAGATTAGACATGGCAAAGAAAGATCGTATGTCAGGCAATGAGGCGGTTGCTTACGCAATTCGCCAAATTAACCCAGACGTTATGCCTGCATTTCCAATTACTCCATCCACAGAGATACCACAGATGGTTTCTACTTATATTGCGAATGGAGATATCGAGACAGAGTTTATTCCAGTAGAGAGTGAGCATTCAGCTATGAGTGCTGCCATCGGTTCTGAGGCAGCAGGTGCAAGAACACTTACTGCAACATCTTCTTGTGGTTTGGCTCTTATGTGGGAGGAGTTGTTGATTGCAGCTTCTAACCGTATGCCACTTGCATTGGCGCTTGTAAATAGAACATTATCCGGACCAATCAACATTAACTGTGACCATTCCGATGGTATGGGAGCAAGAGATACCGGTTGGATTCAGATTTACGCAGAGAACAATCAGGAAGCATATGACAACTTTATTCAGGCATATCCAATTGCAGAAGATCCTAGAGTACATCTTCCAATTATGATTTGTCAGGATGGTTTCATTACTTCTCATGCGGTAGAAAATATTACATTGGAAGAGGATGCTGACGTTAAGGAATTTGTTGGAGAATATCATCCGGAAGAGTTCCTTCTTAATCCTGGAAAGCCAGTAGCAGTTGGACCGTATTCACTTAGCTGCTATGCAATGGAAGCTAGATACAACCAGGCTCAGGCAATGGAAAATGCAAAAGAAGTTATTGTGGAAGTAGCTCAGAAATTTAAGAAACAGTTCGGAAGAGGTTTTGAGTTCTTCGAAGAATATAAAACAGAAGATGCAGATTACATCATGGTTATCATGGGTTCTGCAGCAGGTACTGCTAAGCAGGCAGTAGATGATCTTCGTGCACAGGGTAAAAAGGTTGGAGTTATTAAACTTCGTGTATTCCGTCCATTCCCTGCAGAAGAGTTGGCAGCTGCTCTTAAGAATTGTAAAGCAGTTGCAATCATGGATCGTACAGAAAGTTACAATACACATGGAGGTCCTTTGGCAGCAGAGTTAACTGCAGGTCTTTACAGAGCAAAAGTATGGATCGAGACAGTTTGCTACACATATGGACTTGCCGGACGTGATTTCATGGTTGAGACAGTGTATGACATTTTCAATGAACTTGAGGATGTTGTTGAAAACGGTAAGAAGGTAGAACAGCATAAATACGTAGGATTACGTAAGTAATGCAGGAAAGATTGGAGAGAAAGCAATGAGTGGCTACAATTTAAAAGAAGTGATGAATAAACCGGAGCGTTTGGCTCCTGGACATCGTATGTGTGCTGGTTGTGGAGCTACAATCGGTGTTCGTGCGGTTCTTAGAGCACTCCATGAGGGTGACTATGCAGTAATCGGTAATGCAACAGGATGTTTGGAGGTTTCTTCTTACATGTATCCATATACAGCATGGGAAGACAGCTACATCCACAATGCATTTGAAAATGCAGGAGCAACACTTAGTGGTGTTGAAACTGCTTATAGAGCATTGCAGAAACGTGGCAAATTGCCAAAGGATGCAAACTTTAAATTTATTACATTTGGTGGAGATGGTGGTACATACGATATCGGTTTCCAGTCATTATCAGGAGCAATGGAACGTGGACATGACATGGTTTACGTTTGTTACGATAATGGTGCTTATATGAACACTGGTATCCAGCGTTCATCTGCAACACCACATTATGCAGATACTACAACAACACCAGTTGGCTCACAGTCAAACGGTAAGATGCAGAACAGAAAAGACTTGGCAAGTATTATTGCTGAGCATGATGTTGCATACGTTGGACAGTCAACACTTACTCGTGATTTTAAGGATTTACACTTAAAGTCAGAGAAAGCTATCTACACAGAAGGAGCTAGCTTCCTTAACATCATGACTCCTTGTCCAAGAGGTTGGAGATACGATACAGCAGAAGTTATGAAGATTTGTCAGTTGGCAATTGATACATGCTACTGGCCATTGTTTGAGGTAGATCATGGTAAGTGGATGATGACTTACGAGCCAAAGAAGAAACTTCCAATCGAAGACTTCTTAAGACCACAGGGAAGATTTAAACATTTATTCAAGAAGGGCAACGAGGACTTACTTGTACAGTTCCAGGAAGAAGTTGACCGCAGATGGGAAGAATTACAGTATAAAGCTGCAAGATAATCATAGATTGAGATTATGCTTTGTGATAAAAAAGTTCAGTGAAACTACGGTTTTGCTGAACTTTTTTTATGTAACATATCTAATTATAATTTCAGAACGTCTATGTTACAATGAAACTCACAGTGGAGATAAAATTTGAGGTAAACTAAAGATTCTCTGTATAGGGTGGAAGTGATTTTAAACCATCTAAAATATATTATGATAATCAGGGAAATTTAACTAATGAATTTATACATTATAATGATAAAGATATGTTAATTCACAAAAATGGAACATTGGGCAAAAGCCGGTTTCTATCAGATGTGGATGCTGAAAAAGCTGTTTTAGATGCTGCAGAGTACGCTGATAAATACAATCTATGGGAAACAAATACAGGAAATCCAAATGATTTTAAGACTTTATTAGCAGTTTTAAAGGGAATAAATATAGAGAATAAAATTAATTGGGATGAGGGGGCAGGAGAAGAGTGG
>CADBNB010000358.1 GCA_902795895.1 uncultured Lachnospiraceae bacterium
CCCCTGCCACAACTTCAGCCTTAATAGATTTTACTTTTGAGCTAAGAACTTCTACCGCAAATGGTGTGATACTTCCTGCTGCTTCAACGATATAGTTAACGGTTCCTTCGTCATTTAAAGTTTCTTTTGCAGCTGTAACTGCTGTATACCACTTATCCTTGTATTTTACGTTGTACTGAGTTGCTGAGTAATCTTTTACTTTGCTGTCCTCTTTTAATATACGGTAAAATTCCACACCGGTATTATCTGTCGCTTTTGTTGTTAATTTCAATGTAACATCATTTGAATTCCATTTTGCACTATTTGCCACATAATACTGTTGCTCTTTTAATGTTGCAGTATCAATTTTTCTTGTTACAGTTACTGCTGTTGCATAGTCAAGTTCAGAACCACCAGGTACTGTATAAACTACGTCTTTTGAATCTGCTTTCTTTGTCAACTTTATATCTGTTTTGATCGTTCCATCTACACATTTATATGTACATTTCTCATCATTACCTGTCATGTTGTGGACAATTGTATCCAATGACTTTAATTTATTGGCATCATTTGTATCTTTACCGTTTTGTCCACCGAAATAATAAATTTCTGTATTCTTTGCACCACCAACATTTTTGTATGTAGTAGCTTTTCCAAGCTTCACCGCTGGATTAAAGAAGTAAATCTTCTCACACTTTAATGATGTCTTAGCATCCGTACCAAGTGGGAGATTGATGTTATCAACATTAATTACTTTCTTATTAACATCTGTGTAGTTAAAATAAATTTCTTTTACAGTTCCACCAGCTCCAATTCCTTTATTTGCAGTTCCCTTGTAACTAGGGTTTACATTGAAACACAATTTTTCGATAGTTCCCCCTGCCAAAACACCGTCCTGCCAGTTTACTGCCGCATTGTTTACACTTAGTGTCTTGATATTTGTCTTACCACTTGCAGTTGTCTTAATGGCATCTGCCTGAAGCTCTGTCTTTGCATCTAAGTTAATGGCATTAATGTCACAATCCTGAATTGCACCACCTGCAAAGGTAGTATCACCCTGCACATTAAAATCACCGGTAATCTTTGTTCCCTCAATACCTGCATTTGCAAATTCTGCAGATGTATCTTTTTCTACAGTCAAATTTTTGATATTACTGTTTTTAATACCAGCATTATTAAACTTTGTATTCTTTGATTTAATTGCAAAAGAATTACAAGTAACACCATCAAAAGCACCATCTTTGTACGTTTTTCCTTCTTCCCAAAGTTCAACATCGCCAAAAGTACCTTTCAAACCTGTTACACTTTTGCCTGCTTTTAAGCAGACATACAACTTGTTATTTGGATTTGAACACAAACTCTTTCCATTTCCCTCAAAAGAACCTTTTATTGTAATTCCATTGAAATTATTGAAAATATTATCATTTGTCACCTTCAAATCGCCATCAAAAGTAATGGTATCCGCCCCAAAACCAACACCACCCAAAGTTACATCATCCATAATACAAACATTTTTTGTTTTTTTTGCAATTTCATTAACAAAACTATTTCCACTGGTTATATTCCAAATTTGAGCATTTTGTATTTCACCATTATAATTACACGTAATATCATTACAGTCATCCGTTCTAAAACTATTATTACACTCATTAGGATCTAACATCACTTCTTGACGTGCTTTATTCGCAAAATCATCTTTAATAGCGTTAAGGACTCCATCACTACACTGAACAGTATCCCCAGTTACTCCAATAAAAGTAACTTTCTTTAGTGATACCACATGTCGCCAATAACTTTGTTCCGGAACTTCATCATGCCCTTGAACATATGGTACTTCGGCTGCAGCTATAGCTCCTCTATCCCAATCACAATTACTATAATTTTCTGCTCCTACTGGTTTACGACTACCATTATCAGCAGCCCCTAAAAGCGAAGTAGTTTCACCAGTATATTTTTTCTCCCCTGTATCCGATGTTTTATAATAATGTCCCGACCAATTATATAACGTCGGTTGATAGGTAACCGTTGCAACCGCTGGTTGATAACGTTGTGTAATATGTTGCTCATAATAATGATAGAAATAGCACTCAAATTTCATATTGCCATAGTCAATCACACAAGGCTTATATTCTTCCCCCGTCCGACCTATTTCATCATCTGCCTTCGCCGTGGTCTTATAAATCACCTGCCCCATATAGGTTCCCACAGAACCAGTTACAACCATAGATGTTGCCAATAATAATGACAGCAACTTCTTCTTTTTCATCCTAATCAAACTCCTTTTCTTTTTTAATTTTCTTGTTTCATTGATAAATTACATCTTTTTATCTTCAAAATACCGTTTGAGTATATCACTTTTTTTCATTTCACGCAATAATTTTGTAAAAAAATTGCAATATTTTTTGTAAGATTCCGTAATATTCACAAATAAAAAAGAACAGTAGTTATTCACTTCACTTTTCATGAATAACCACTGTTTTTTTCTAATTGCCTTATTGAAACCTTAACTTAATTCTCCCTACTTTTCCATTATATGTAATAGCCTTAATCACAGTCAGTCCGGTTCCTTTAACTGTAATCACCCCTTTTTTATTTACGGTAGCTACTTTCTTTTGTGATGATTTCCAAGTTACATTGTAACTGGCTTCATTCTTACCAAGGATCAACTGCAGTGGAATTTTCGTACCGATGCTAACAGAAGACACTTCAGGTTCTTTAAGAACTACTTTCGAAGGTTTCTTTTTCACCCGGACCTTTAAGATAACGCTCTCATCTCCCTTTGATATTTTCACGGAGACACTTCCTACTTTTCTTCCGGTAATTACACCAGCGTCAGATATAGATATCACACCACATTTATTGATAAAAAACTTTGCCTTTTTTACTTTTTTTGAATAAGGAATAGCGACCTTTTCCCCTTTACCTAAAACTATTTTCGAGGTTTTCAGTTTTAAGCTTTTTTTCTTTTTAGTTTCTGTCCCCAACGCCTCTGACGATGCAATTGCTGCCGGAGTCACAACTTCTATTTCATTCTCCGATTCTCCAGCTTTTTCTCCAATCGACGCTAAATAAACCGTAGAAGCAACAACATTTTTGTAAGACCAGACTTTCACATTTTGGATACATAATCCGGCTCCCATAACCACTACCATCAAAACTGACAATGCTCTTTTCTTTGTCAACAATTCGTATTCCCCCTATTTATACAAGTATAAACGCACTCTTCTCATTTACTAACTGTACCAACGTATCTTTTGGAACTTCCACCCAAACATTTGGCTGTATTCTTCCAAATCCTGTGACAAAGGTTCCGTTTTTCGAATAGTCACACACGTAATAAACCTGTTTCTCCACATCAAACTTAATTCCACAATGCTTTCTACTGATTGCCCCATCATTGATTACAATCTGACACTGTTTGCTGTCTCTTCCAAGCAATGCCTCTTCATCATGATATAGTCGGAAAGATGCGTTTTGTCTTGGTCCTCTTATTCCTACAATCAATCCATACTTTGTAGCCCCCACTGCATAAGTTTTTGTCTCGATTACGGTAGAATTACCACCAAAGGTTGACTCATCATCATCTTTTGGACCAAAAGGCATCACATCTATTTTCTCAAATCGTTCTTTTTTGATCTGTTCCCATTTTTTTCTAACATTGTCTGCGTATTTCCTACTAATCGGGAAGGCTTCGCCACCTGCATATACAAATTCTGTATCTATTTTTTCAATCTTATTTCCACTCACAAGATAACTCTGATGGCATCTCAAATAATTGTATTTCTCAAGATTCTGCTCTAATTCATCAAGCTTTCCA
>CADBNB010000359.1 GCA_902795895.1 uncultured Lachnospiraceae bacterium
AAAACTACCTTATCTCCCGGTTTAATTGCGTCACGGTGCATCTCTAAAGTTTCTACTCCATACTCTAATTCATAATCAATGGAAATGGTCTCACATGGCAATTTTCCTTTCTTACGAACAGGAACAAATGCTTTATGAAGATTATATGCAAGAGGTGCTCCAAAAATAAATCCTCTTGACTCAGCTCCTAATATTGCATCAAATTCTACGTTTTCAAGTTCTTTCTGCATGGAATCAATCGCTAATTGAAAGCCATCTTTATCTTGTAAAACCGTCGTAATATCCCGAAACATAATCCCTTCCTCTGGAAAATCCGGAATTGTACGAATATAATCTTCAATTTTTTTTGCCATTCTAAGCTCCTCCTTCGTGTGCATAATCTCCACATGTGTCTCTCGAAAGACACTATAATGTTTTATTATAACATTCCTTTTTTGAAATAGCAATGTCTGAGGGAATAGGGTGTTTTCTCTATACGTCCGCTTCCCTTTTTTAGTTTATGATACAGCAGATGGATGGGTATCTTCCTTCAAAACAAACCCTTTTGGCAGTTTTCTGATATCACATAAATAAAAGTGGCTATTCTTTCATAAATTCAAACAACTATTTTTATCCCAAAATCCATGCCTTTATATTACACTCACAAATCTATCTTCTTATAATTTTGTATTACAATTTGCAGGGTTCTGTTTCCTCGGAATTCGTTTATGGTTGGGTAATAGGTAAATCCTATGTCGATTTGATTTTCCATTCCTTTGTTCATGGCTTCTACTTCCTCTATTCCGTAAGTTTCTTCCAAAAATTGATTGAATTTATCTACATCTCCAAAGTAAATGGCATCCATTCGATAGCCCGCATTATTTAGTACTTTGGTTTTAAATACATTTTTATTCTTACCAATAATTCCTCCGCTTAGTAATTTAAAATGCTGTTCTGCAAATAGTGGTTTTTCGTTTCCTTTTCCGAAAGGTTCTAATAGTTCCAATTGATTCACAAAATCTTCTGTAATATAGCCGATTGGCATAGGAACGTCAATTCGGATGACCAGTTTTAAATCTTCCTCTGTCAATGTGGTGTTTTCGTTTAATCGTTTTCTAAGTTCATCTAAGTTTTCTGTCTTTAAGGAAAGACCTGCCGCCATGGGATGTCCCCCAAACTTTGTTAATAAGTCTTTGCATTTTAACAGTTCTTCAAACATATTGTAGGCTTCGATGGAACGGCCGGAACCTTTGATTCCGTCTTCCACATCGGTAAATACCATCACCGGTTTATTATATTGTTCCCGGATTCTTCCTGCAATAATCCCAACTAAAGATTCATGACAATCTTCCAGTTTTACAAGCAATACTTTATCTTCTTTCAGACTGGATGTTTCGATTTTTTCAACCGCCTGTTCCAGGCCTTTTATGGTCATTTCTTTTCTGCTTTCATTTAATGCCTTTAAATCCGCTGCCATAGCTTCTGCCTCCATTGGATCTTTACACATTAAAAGGTCTAGTGCCGATTTTACGGTTTCCAATCTACCTGCCGCATTAAAACATGGCCCGATAATAAATCCAATATGATAAGCACCTATGGTTTTGTCATTTAAATTGTTCACTTTTAAAATCGCCTTAAGTCCAAGATTTTCTGTGTGTTCCAATAATTTAAGCCCCTGCTTTACGATGATTCGGTTTTCATCTTCCAAATCCATCACATCCGCAACGGTGGCTATGGCGCAATATTCAATCAACTGGTTTTGCTCTGATTTTGGGACTTTGTATTTTTGGTATAACACTTGAGATAATTTGAATGCCACTCCTGCTCCACAAAGTTTTGGGAATGGGTACTGACATTCCTGCTGTTTCGGATTTACAATAGCATCTGCCACCGGTTTTATGTACACTCTGCTTCCATCTTCCTGCTCTTCAAAAGGCACTTCATGGTGATCTGTCACTACGACGATTAGTCCTTGTTCTTTTGCGTATTTTACTGCATCCAAAGCTGCAATTCCATTGTCACAGGTTATCAACATTTTACTACCGTTTATAACAGCATCATCCACAATTCTTCGATTTAATCCATATCCTTCCGCCACACGGTCCGGTGTTTCGATACAGCAATCTGCTCCCACTCTGGTAAATGCCGTATATAAAATCATACTGGAAAATATTCCATCCACATCAAAATCACTGGCAATGGTAATCTTATATTTTTGTTCTATGGCTTCATTTACCAAATCTACCGCTTTTTGCATATCTAACATTAAGGTAGGTTCATACAAATCTTCCATAGTTCCCTGCAAATATTTTCGGATTTGTTCCGGTTCGTTTACCCCTCTGTTTACCATAATCCTTGCAAGTACCGGGCTTATGCCATACTGTTTGGCAATTTCATCAAAATCTGCCTTCTTTGTGCGTAACATCCACTTTTCTTCCATCTTTATAACGTTTCCTCCTAATAATTTCAATGTTCCCTCGGAGTCTTTTAATGTTTCCAAGAGAGAATTTCATACTCTGAAATCCACTTTTTTTACCACCACACATGTTTGGTTTTCATGTATCCAACCAGAATTACATACAAGCATGCATTCTGTTTTGACCACAGAAAACACTTTTAAAGTAGACTTCACAATATGAAACTTTTTATCATCTAAAAAGGAGCCATCACACTAGCGATGGCTCCTCCAAATCTCACCCCGCGTATCCTGCTGCGAGATTATACTCATGTCAAAGCATTATTGGTTTATACTTGCTTTTGAAAATGCAGTTTTCATTCTGTACCACAATGAACTTGTCAAGCAGATAGATGAATAAGCACCTGCAATCAAACCACCCATCAATGGGATTGTAAATTCTCTAAGAGAAGTTACTCCGAAGATTAACAACATAAAGATCATGATAAATGTTGTCAATGAAGTGTTAATGTTACGAGATACTGTCTGGTTAACAGATGTATCAACGATTTCCTCCAATGGAGTAGTCTTCTTCATAAGCTTCTTATTCTCACGAATACGGTCGAATGTTACGATTGTTGAGTTGATTGAGTATCCAAGGATTGTAAGCATACATGCGATGAATGTATTACCTACTGAGATAAGTCCTACTGCAGAACCTACTCCGTATACCATCAATACGATCAATACGTCATGAATCAATGCAAGGATAGCACTCAAACCAAATGTAATATCTGTAAATCGGATAGCAATGTAAATCAACATAAGAATTACAGCAATCACGATAGCCTTTACAGCATCTGTCTTCATCTCAGAACTTACAGAAGCACTGATTGATGAATACTGCGCATCTTTCACTTTATACTGTTTCTCAAGTGCAGCTCTTAAGCTTGCAACCTGCTCATCAGTAAGTGTAGCAGTCTTAATAGTAAGAGCTTTTACTGTTGTACTCTTAACTGTTGAAATTTCAGGATTAAGTTTCAATGTTGACTGTACAAGTTCAGCCACACTTCCCTTAATTTCCTCAAGATTTACATCATCTTCAAATGTTACTTCATAAGAAGTACCACCAGAGAAGTCCAATCCATAGTTAAGGATTGTACCCATTTTTGAATTATTGTAAATCAATGAGCCAACACATACTAAAATAAATACTAATGCAATACATCCAAACTTAGGGAATGCTTTTACAAAACCAAATTTCTTTGTTTCTTTTGCTTTACCAAAGAATTTCTCATCTGTAAATCCTAAAGCAATCAAACCATTTAATACAAATCTTGTTACATACAATGCTGTAAACATAGATAAGATAACACCGATTAACAATGTCTTAGCAAAACTTGATACTGTACCTGAACCTAAGTTTAACAATACGATAGATGCGATAATTGTTGTAATGTTACCATCAAGAATGGCTGATAACGCTTTACCAAAACCGTTCTTCAATGAAGTTTCCAATGAGTTTCCTGCTGCCAACTCTTCCTTAATACGTGTAAAGATGATTACGTTAGCATCTACCGCCATACCGATAGAAAGCAAGATACCTGCAATACCAGGAAGTGTCAATGTTACATCGAAACTGTTCATAACAAAACTAATTGCAGTTACATAGAATAACAATGCGATACTAGCTGCCAAACCTGGAATACGATACATAACAATCATAAATAAGATAACTAATGCAAGACCGATTACACCGGCAATCAAACTTGATTTAATAGCATTATCACCTAATTTAGCACCTACAACACTTGCTGTAGCCTGCTTTAACTCCAATGGAAGTGCACCGATACGAATAGTTGTAGCAAGTTCTGAAGCCTTTTCAAAACTTTCCATACCCTCAATCTGAGCACTGTTACCAGAAATTGTTTTTTGAACTGTAGGATTTGAAACAACTACACCATCATACACGATAGCCATATTTCCACCGGCACACTCTGTAGTAGCAGCTTCAAACTTTTTCGCACCTTTTCCTGTAAACTTCAAAGATACGACATAATCTTGTTTTGATTCTTCATTAATGGTATTTGGTACTGCTTTGTTAATATGTGAACCATCAAGAAGTACAATACCTGCATTATCCAAAGTTTCCTTTGTAACATCATCTCTAAGTTTTCCACCTTGAACTACACCGACTTTTGTATCAGCCATATAATCCTTTAATTTTTCAGAGTTAATAAAAGCTATATATCCGG
>CADBNB010000360.1 GCA_902795895.1 uncultured Lachnospiraceae bacterium
GTATTGCTCAGCAATTAACTCCATCTCCGCGGTCTGCGCATCCTCGCGGAGCGTTTTTGTGTAATAGGAAATTGCATCGCAATTTCCCATTACACAAGAAAACACTTATAGTATTCTACTATCTTTATCGCCATTCCCATTTCAAAAAATAATATCATTGCATAAAAAAAGTCACCAAAATTTTCCATTTTATTTTGGTGACTATTTACCTAAAACTTAAACAATTCCTCAATTGCAGCCAAATCCGGTTTTTCTGTATTTTCAGCCGCATGTTTGTTTTCTTCCTGAATTTGCAGATATATCTCTTTTCTATAAATTCCAACACTTTTTGGGGCATTGATACCAATTTTCACTTGATCACTACGTATGTCAAGTATGGTAATCTCAATATCGTTTCCTATCATAATAGATTCATTTTGTTTTCTTGATAATGCTAACATGACGCTCCCTCCTTCATCTTCTGGATTGCGTCATACACATTATATCTTACTTCATAATCTGTATTTTCACATATAACCTGAGCACCTACATTGGTATCTGTGTTAATAATAATCGGAGCTTTTAAATTTGCTGTGGTTTTCTGCAAATCAGACGCTATGGTCATAGTAAGCAGAATGCATAGATTTTCTTCATTTAACTCTCCCAATGGCTTAATCAATTCATCATTTACCTTAGGATCGTAATCTTTTTTAATCACTAAAGGATTGATAACAGGTAATGCAAGTCCCTGTTCTTCTACACTTTGTAACCACATAATGTTACCAGGCTGCTCTTTTTCACTATCAAATAACAAGGTGTATTTTGTGTATTCTTCAAATCCCATTAAACCGTTTTCCAGTTTAAAAATTTTGTCATCTGATAAATCAATTTCTCCAAAATATTTTGTCTTCACCAACATGTCAAATACCTCCAAAAAGTAAAGTTACATTCTATCTTATTGCTTCTTATAAGAAGTCCAATAGTGAATTCTGTACGACTTTTGATGCTGCCGTCAACGATGCAGTGTATGTTGTCTCTGCTGAGTTGTAATTGATGACCGCTTCCTCCAATGTCACACTTTCATTGCTATCCAAAAGTTCTGTCACGGAAGTCTGCTGTTCTTCCAGTCTCTGCTCTATAAGCTGCAATCTGCTATATCTCGTTCCGGCACTGGTAAGTGCTATCGTTACTCCAATTTTACCAACAGTGCCATCATTTTCTGCCACTTTACATCCACTCTGTGTATTCTGGGATGCAGTCATTGCAGTGCTGAATGTTTCTCTTAATATTGATTTTCTAAGTGCCAGCTCTGTTGATAACTGTTCCTTTAATTTTTCATATGCGCCCTTTGTTTCATCTGATATATTTGTATCCTGCAGTCTTAATTCTACCGCTTCAATGGAATGTTGTGTCTCATAAGCTGCATTGACAGCATCTATAATATTGTCAACCACTCTTGCATAAGAAGAATTCATTACCTGATTTGCCAATGTATTAACTTTCAAAGACTGACTATTACTAATATTATAACATATATCCTGTTCTGTCGGATTTTTATAATTTTTCATTGTCTCATCTTTAACGATTGCAATCTCACCCTCCAAATCTCTTTCCACTTCATAAGAGACACAATCATAATACATTTCCGGTCTGACATCATTTTTTTCAAATTCGCTTTTCTTATAGGTCATAACAATACCAGAAGCTGCACGGAAAGTCTCGTACATTTCTTTACCAAAAATAATTTCCCCGGTATCCTGCACAAATCTCACTTCAGTAGCTTCTACTTTATATGCATCTGGTTCTGTGCTTGATACAGTCGTAAATGGGATTTCATTTTCTAATCCCTCAGCATCTCTACACACCAGACTTTCTCCGCCGTCAAGTTTCTTATATCCTAAATTTAAGCAATACACTTTTTCCTCAATTGGTGCATATTTTTGTGCATATTCCTCTGCAGTAGACAATCCATCATCAATCTTTGCCGCACCTGAAATAAAACTTTTTTCAAAAAGATTATCAAATGCCAATGGTTCCGTAATGGTATATTGCTTTGAATCATCATTTTCCTGATAACATACCGTCGTATCTGTACGATATCCGGAAAATACATATCTTCCCGCATTGTCTGCATTCAAAAGACTATATAATTCCTGACGATATTCATCCAACTGATTTACAATTGTCTCTCGCTCCAATGTCTCATAAGTGTCATTTGCCCCCTGATTCATGTAGCCATACATATTTGTCAATAAAGACGACATACTTGAAAGTGCGGATTCTGTGATATTCATCCAGTTGTACGCATCCTCAACATTTTTCTCTAAATACTGACCAATCTGTGTTAAATTTGCACGATATTTCAATGAACGAATGGCAATTACAGGATCCTCTGATGGTTTTTGAATCTTTTGTCCTGTAGTGTATTGGTCAAATTTTTTACTCATATCCGATTTATTTGACATAATGTTGTTGAGCATACCTGTGTTCATCATCATGTTTGTAACTCTCATATCTGCACTTCCTTTCTGATTATTTCACGTCTATTTCCCGAAATTGCATTTCTATCATAGCTTTCACAATATTTTTATAAAACTTTTGAAACACCATCAGACCATAGACATCAATACATCATAAATATCCTGAAAATTTGAAACTACCTTTGCTGATAATTTATAGGCGTTTTGATATTTCACCAAATTCATGGCTTCCTCATCTTCATCTACACTGGAAATCGACATTCTCTGTTGGTCGATACTTTTACAAATA
>CADBNB010000361.1 GCA_902795895.1 uncultured Lachnospiraceae bacterium
ATGGCTTGGTTACCCATGTCTTTTGGTTGCTTTATAAGATATACACGATAATCCTTTCGGTCTTTCTCGCTTGTGACCTGTTTCTGTTCAACTGACCCGTTAAAAGCCACACTTTGGTATTCCTGCATCAGACTGACGGTCGATTCATATACTTCACAACCATCAGACAGGGTTTCTGTCTTTTTCCAATTCCTGGGGTCTGCCAACTTTCCATTGATATATCCATTAACAATACCTATTTTGTATGACCTATGCTTAATACCATTCATAGCTTGATTCTTCAGAGATGCAAAATAGGCTGGCATGATAGATGTCCGAAACTTATATCCGCGGGAGGTTCTGTCATACCAGCTGGTTTTCATTTTTCTCTTGTCGAAATCACGGAATAGGGGAGGTACATCATTCTCTATGATGCTTTGTTTTTCATATCCTGCTTTTAGTAAAGCCTGTTTAGTCCTGCTGGCAGGTGTGTTTCCTACGTTACAAATATATTTGCATAACAGTGTCAATTTTTTATTTAACTCCGCCTGCACAGGCTTTAGGTCTTCCCTGGTCAAGTTCGAGCTTTGAGCCCATACTTGGCAGAAACATGCAAAAAGCAATATGGAAGAAACTATCATCCACTTCTTCATAGAATCCTATTTTTTAGACTTTTTCTTTTTCCCTGCCTGATAAATACAGTGTCCTACTATTTTTTTGCTCTCTTTTTGCTCAATAATAATAAGATATCCTTTTGAAGCTTTCGATTTGTTAGGCATAATATAACCACTAAGCGTTGAGCCTGACACGTGAATATCAATGTCATCCATATTGGAGTATAGAGTGCCTATTGGATCTGTGGCAACACAAGTTCTCTCCTCTCCATTAAATCCTTCCATAGATTTTACATTGCTTATAATAGTAAAATCCCATTTCCCACCTTCTGCAGGTATATATGAAAGAGTTTGATCTAACGACAATTCATATTCTTTAATGACATCTGGTTTAATGAAGGTTAGTTCCAAGTTAAAGGCAATACTTTGAATAGAAACATTATTATATTCCTGCCCTCTCCATATAACTTTTAATTCAATAGGCTCATCTTCCACGCGCCGTCTTTGTGTATCATCTTCGATTTTCCTTTCTAACACACCAATGATTGTGTATCTGCCACTTTCAGGTAGTTTTTTAATTTCTATTATTCGAATATGATGGCTGATACTATAATTTTCTAACACGTTTTTTTTGTACCAAGAAAGGAAATCTACCATTTTAATATCGCCCCGATTTATCTGAAAGACATTAACCCCCTTTTGGTATGCTGATGCAAAATCCTCTGGACGGATTGGTTCTACTGGATTATTCATTTCAGAAACCTTATAGAAGAATTCCTTAACGGCACGTTCAATGTCTGCCTCAATGTTATGCTTGTTTTGGGCAGATGACTCTACTGAGAACAGAATCAAACAGATAATTATAATGCTTTGAATTACCTTCTTCATAGTTTCTTTATTTAAATAGGGATTACAACTCTGTCATTTGCTTCTCGCCTGTAAATATCATCTGAATGAAAATTCCCCAGAACATTGCTATGAAGGAGAACATAATAAGGAAATCACGGAGAATGAATAAGTCATGTTCGCTTCCCAATAGTGTAGGTCTACCTACGATAGAGTCTCCAACACTTTCATTGTTTTTTTTATGGCTTATTTTTCTTAATCCGTCAACTTTACCATAGCTAGTGGATGTATCTCCTGCATCTTTTATTTTACAATAATAAAGATGCTGATGGTAACTCAAGTTTTGTTTAGTGGAATCTTTATCAGCGTTAACATACTCATCATAAAAAACATCCAAATATTGACCTCTTTCTAAAAATTTTTCGCCCACAAAATTAATTACCACTAAACCTACTAACAATGAGATACAATAACTAATACATAATAATTCAAAACTTCTATATAGTTTTCTAATTGAAGTGCTTCTGGGCATAATACGATTAATCTCAAACATAATAAAGCCTAAAACAATCATAGATATTGCTATAGCTGTTGACCATGAAGGTTCTGAATCAAAGAAGGAGACATAAATATCAAACCCCAATGATATTGTCAACCAAGCAGCAGTTATAGCAGAAACAAGTTTTGGAAGCATCAAATGAAGATATGAGATAAAGCTGGGGAATGGTGGTAATAAGTACCGAACAAGTGGAATATCAAACTTTGCAGCGAAATAACCAATCAGACAAACAAAGAGTCCTGTAATGACCAATCGTTTTATTATCAAAGCATTATCAATCACATCTGGATTAAGATATTGGAAAGCCAGAAGTCCTAAAATGCCAACAATATAGCCTTCAAATATTATTTTTTTAATTTTAGTCCATTTATGTACAAACACCATTTTGCTCCATTTAGAGCACCAATACAGATGGTAGGAAAACATAATAAAGAATATAGTCCATAAGTATGTAGAATGATTCCTAAACCATTCAATTATAGCATTCATGCTCATGCTAATATTTCTGTTAGAAAAGAGCAAAAATGTAAAGAAAAGAATTGAAATGAATAATAAAAAATTGAGGTGCTTTAATGAATGCAGGTGAATGATATCATTAAAATCATATCTTTTCAGGAACCATTGAGATATTTTTGCTTTATTCTCATTTCGAGAATTTATAATCCTTTTTGCGGTCTCTCCGTCTTTTGCCTCCAAGCATAGATAATTAACCAAAGTGTCAGTATTACAGATTATTTTTTTCCCATTTTCGCTCATGGGGAAACAGATCCTCCGCATTTCCTCCTCTGGTTCTGCAAA
>CADBNB010000362.1 GCA_902795895.1 uncultured Lachnospiraceae bacterium
ATATAAATTGTAGAGCCGTATACGAGACCCGTACGTACGGTTCAATGAGAGGGAAATAACATTTACTGTTATTTCTCTACTCTATTAATGTTCTCTCGGAGTCTTTTTATACAAGAATTTCGAGAGAACATTTTAAAAGTGTTGTCAGTGGGTATTGTTTCTGAAAGCTTGCTTGCTAAAATCATTAATATGGTTTCAAAACCGGTTGTATCTGTTTGTGGTGTAGTGCCGCCTGAATGGTGTCCGGTATCAGGTCCATATGTGCCACTAAAGAGTTTGGCTTTTTCGTAGAATCATCTTGTCCAAATGGAACGAAATAAATATTTTTTGTAGTATAAAGATTGCCTAAATTTTTAAAATTCAATCCAAGGCTGTCATTACTTGCAAGGGCAATAACCACAGGCTTTTCTGTTCGTAACTGCGATTTTGCTGCCATAAGGACAGGGGTGTCTGTAATGGCATGGCAAAGTTTACTCATAGTATTTCCGGTACATGGAGCGATAAGAAGTAAGTCAAGAAGCCCTTTTGGACCGATTGGCTCGGCACCGGTAATGGATAGAATTGGTTTGTTTTCGCAAATATCTTCCGCTTTTTTTAGATATTCGCTACAAGTACCAAAACGACATTGGATTTCTTGTGGTAGGTAAGAAAAAATAGGTATAAGCGTTGCTCCAAGCCGCTTTAATTTAGACATTTGTTCAAAGGCTTTTTCATAGGTACAAAAGGAACCTGTCATTGCAAATCCGATAGTGTAAGGAGAAAAATCCATGGTGAACATCCTTTCTATATTTGTTTTAAAATTTGTCGATTTAACAAGGTGGTTTTATTTGTTATTTTAAATATGTCTATTTTAACAAGTTGGTTTTAAATGAGGTTTTAGAAATGTCAATTTAACAAGCTGCTTTTAGATAAGTTTTAAAATATGTCGTTCTAATAAATCTGCTGCTGTTTGAGGCGAAAATTTTCCTGGCAACCCAAGAGCGTGAATGATAGTTTTGTTTAAATTTTTTCCAGCCTCATCATCGCATCCACCGGGAAGAGAGGCAATATCTATAATCAAACAGTGGTTATTTGTAACAGCCAATAATTCTCTTGTGAGAACCAGGGCAGGCACTGTGTTAAAAATAAAAAGGCTTTCAGGTAAAATATCCGGCAGGGATTGATAGTCGGTTGTTTCAAATCCTAAACTTTGTGCAAAGGCAAAGTCCTGTTCCTTTCTGGCGCATACCGTAACTTTTGCGTCCAATGCCCGTAGTTTTAATGCAAGTGTTTTCCCACAGGTGCCAAAGCCAAGAACCAATGCTTTATTATTGTGCAAGGTGTAAGGACTTTCTTTAATGGCGTGGAAAATTGCTCCTTCGGCGGTTGGAACTGCATTATCAATGGTGAGAGCAGTGTTTTTTAATAAATCGTTACATGGAATTTGATGTTCTCTGGCAACTGAAACCACTTCTTTTGGAAAACTTCCACCAATCAGTAATTTTGCTTTTGTTTTCGATAAGTGATTTAGAAAATCATCAATTGTAATCCGATGGTTTGGTGAAGCTGTAAAGAGATGTTTTTTATCTTTGGTGAAAGGAATTCCTGTAATCCAAATATCACTTTTGGGAAAGGTAATTTTTGAAAAACCGTCATGCTTTGGTGCGCTTTCTGGAACATTTGGATTAAACAGTGCGATACCGGTTACAGGAAATCCTTTCTTTTGTAAATTTTGATACAGCAAAAAGTGTCGGTAATCGCCACCTATAATAGCAATGGAATTTGGTTGTCTTGAAGTCGTCAATTCAAGGACCTCCTATGATGTTTTTATATCTTCTCGGAATTATTGTAAAAAGGACTTCGAGAGAATATTTATAGAATAATATATGGAAAATATGAGAAAATGGTGCATGCATTCTGCTTTGTTTACGGAAAACACTTTTAAAGGAACAAAGAGTTTTGCTTGCAAAACTCTAGCGCGACCGCGGTATTGCGCAGCAATTAACTCCATCTCCGCGGTCTGTGCATCCTCGCGGAGCGTTTTTATGTAATAGGAAATTGCATCGCAATTTCCTATTACATAAAAAATGGTATTCTTTGCGCATGACAAAGAATACCATCTTTTTTTAGACTCCCTCTTAAGTCTCATATTAAATATCTCTGATACTGTAGCCCCCTCTGACTACAAGAGAATATGATAGCATCAAATGATTATTTGTCGTCTTCAATGATGAAATCGCTGTCTGCGTAAAAATCATCATCAAAATCGTCGTCGAAATCATCAAAATCATCATCCAGATAAGATGGAGATAAATATTTCATAAATGCGAATACTGCAGCAGCGATTACTACAAGAATTCCTATGATTGTAAATACACAGGCAACTGTATTGCATTTTTTCTTTTTAGGTGCTTCTTTTTGACGTAATAACTCGTTGATACGTGCAGATGCAAGAAGTTCTTCTAATTTTTGGTTCATATACACTCATTCCCTTCATTTTGTATTTATAACTCTCCAAAGAGTCAACGTGTCTTTATGACATCTGATATGATATTATTGTACCACGAACTATGTTTTTTTACCATTACATTTTTGTTAATTTGGCATGAACTGCCATCATTTTTTTCTTTCCTGCACTTTCGAAATCTACAGTGACCACATAATCTTTTGGACCTTTTTGAATATCAAGTACTTTTCCGGTACCAAATTTTACATGAGAAACTGTATCACCTACCTGATAAGCCGGTGCCTCAAAAGAAACCGTTGCGTTAGTGGCAGGTTTGGAAGCCTGATATGGTTTTTCAAAACGAAATCCCTTCTGAATCAGAGGATTTCCTGCAAATGGATCGGAGTTGCTGTTTCTGTTATAACTTCCGGTTCCGTAAGATGATGAACTGGTGCTGTCAGAACTTACAAAGCGGTATGGTTTCTCTAGTGTAGATGAACCGTTGCTTTGTCTGGTTTTCAATCCGGAAGAACCATAGATAGAGTTTGCTGTAGTTTGTGTCAGCAGATATCTTGGAATTTCACGGATAAATCGGGACGGTTTGTTAAACTGCATCTGTCCGTTTTGCATACGTTGCATGGCACAGGTTAAATGTAATGTCTTCATGGCACGGGTAATGCCAACGTAGCACAAGCGTCGCTCTTCCTCAATATCCATAGGATCGTCAGAAGTGATGCTCATATATCCAGGGAACAGACCGTCTTCCATACCGCATAAAAATACGTTTGGAAATTCCAGACCTTTGGCACTGTGGAGTGTCATAAGAGTTACTACGTTTGTATTTTCGTCAAGACTGTCAATATCAGCAACTAATGCTACTTCTTCAAGGAAATCATTTAAGGTGATTTCTTCCTCGGCATTTTGTTCAAAATCCACCAGTTTGTTTCGAAGTTCGTCAATATTTTCAATACGACCTCTGGCTTCATCAGTATCTTCGGCTTCCAATTCTTCCACATATCCTGTGGCTTCCAACACTTCGTCGAATAAGTCTGAAAGCGAGTAAGTAGGATTGGTAAGTTTTCCTTTTAAAATCTCAATCATGCTGACAAATGGACTGATTTTCCCTGCTCCGCGTCCAAATCCCGGAATTTGCTCTGCTTTTTTACAGGCATCATAAAAGCTGATACCATTTGAAATAGAGTATTCCATCAGGCGGTCAATGGAGGTAAGTCCGATGCCTCGCTTAGGAACATTGATGATACGCTTAACGGAAATATCATCCCTACCGTTGTTGATGGTGCGAAGATATGCCAGAATATCCTTGATTTCTTTACGTTGATAGAAGTTTACCCCACCTACTAATTTGTAAGGAATGTTTCTTTGAATCAGCTTTTCTTCCACGAGACGTGACTGGGCATTGGTACGGTATAAAACAGCGTACTCTCTATAGTTGTCCGAACCGTTTTCACAGTTATTTTTAATCTGGTCGGCGATTGCTTCCGCTTCCTGATAGGCTGTGTCATACTGACAAAAAGAAATGGAGTCTCCCTCAGCATTTTCAGTCCAGAGA
>CADBNB010000363.1 GCA_902795895.1 uncultured Lachnospiraceae bacterium
TCAAAGATGCAGGGGCAGATTTGATTACTGTACATGCAGAAGCATGCAAGCATCTTGACCGTACCATCAACGCGGTAAAGGAACTTGGCTGCAAGGTGGGTGTGGCACTTAATCCTTCCACATCACTTCATGTACTTGATTATGTATTAGATCAGGTGGATATGGTGTTAATTATGAGTGTTAACCCTGGATTTGGTGGACAGTCATTTATTCCATATTCGATTCAGAAAATCAAAGATCTTAAGAAAATGATTGACGAGAGAGGTCTTAACGTGGATATTCAGGTGGACGGAGGTATCAAACTTTCAAACGTGAAAGAAGTAATGGATGCCGGAGCCAATGTTTTTGTTGCAGGTTCTGCCGTATTTGGGGAAAATACAGAGGAAAATACAAAAGCCTTTTTGGAGATTTTTAATCATTAATCATGTGAAGTGTTATTTAGTTAAGCAATTTATAGTATGATATATATATACAAAGTGTAATGCGAGATGATTATATTTCGAGCGGAATATCAAAGTGCGATTGATATTCCGCTCGAAAAGGTTTATAATGGGGTAAAGGGAAGTATACGTGAAATTTTGATTCTGAAGGAGATGCACTTTTATGAAATCTAGTGAGCAAATTGCAAATGAATGGAATTTATCTAAACGCAGAATTAATGAATTTTGCAGTAAAGGGAAAATCCCGGGAGTATTGAAAGAAGGGAGAAAGTGGCTTATTCCTGATGATGCAGTAAAACCTGATGATCAGAGAGTATCTTCAGGAAAGTATGCAAAGAAGAATGCTGATAAATATAAAACCTTGCCTATTGGTATTTCTGATTATGTCAGAGCACAGGCAGATTATTATTACGTAGATAAGACTTTACTTATAAAGGAATTTCTTGACAGGAAACCATTAGTCTCTTTATTTACAAGACCAAGACGTTTTGGAAAGACACTGAATATGGATATGCTAAGAGTGTTTTTTGAGATATCTGATGAAGATACCAGTAAGTATTTCAAGGATAAAGCAATTTGGAAATGCGGTGTGGAGTATCGCGGTCACCAAGGAAAGTATCCTGTAATATTTCTTACTTTCAAGGATGTTAAGTTTAATTCATGGAAGGATACTTTGAATAAGATTGGAAATCTCTTACAGGAAGAGTTTGGAAGACATCAGGAACTTGCAACGAGTGACAAACTTGCGGACTATGAAAAAACATACTTTGCAAAAATCATAAACGGAGATGCTTCAAAAGTAGATTTGACGGCATCGTTAGAGAAATTGTCCAAGATGCTTGCGAAGCATTATAAAAAAGCTCCAATTATTATTATAGATGAATATGATACGCCGCTTCAGGAAGGTTATTCAAAAGATTTCTATGATGAAATTATTGGTTTTATGAGGAATTTCTTTTCAGGAGCATTTAAGGATAATAAGAATTTGACATATGGATTTCTGACGGGTATTCTTCGAATTGCCGAGGAAAGTATTTTTAGTGGTTTGAATAATTTGACAGTGAATTCTGTGATGGATGAAGAATATGACAAATACTTTGGATTTACTTCGTCAGAAGTCAGAGAAATGCTTGAGTATTATGGAGTGCTTGATAAAGAAAAAGAACTAAAAGATTGGTATGATGGATATTTATTTGGCTCGTCAGAAATTTATAATCCTTGGTCGGTAATCCAATATATATCTAAAGGCTGTATTCCACAGGCATATTGGGTAAATACCGGAAAGAATGAAATCCTAGAGGATGTTCTTAAAGTGGCAACGGATGATATAACGGAGAGACTATATTCACTTTTACAAGGGGAAAGAGTAATTGTCAGAATTGACCAGAATGTAGTTTACAGGTCTCTTTTAGAGGAACCGGCAAATATCTATAGTTTGCTTCTGGTTGCCGGATATTTGAAGACACCAAAGAAAGAATTACAGGCAGATGGTTCTTATCTTTGTGAGGTATCAATTCCGAATAGGGAAATAGCTGCTGTATATAAGAGCGAGATATTGGCACATTTGTTACAGATTGGTGCTATTACAAGAACAACTGCCAATAAGATTGCGGAAAGTCTTTATGCAAATGATTATAAGAGAATGCAAAAAGCCATTGCTGAATATATGGATAAATCTATTAGTTTCTATGATGCTGGAGCAGAAGGTTTTTATCATGGATTAGTTCTTGGGTTGATTGCTTTGATGGATAATCAGTATAAGATTAAATCAAACAGGGAATCTGGCGAGGGGCGATATGATATTAGTCTTATTCCAAGAGAGAGTAAATATCCTGGAATAATCATGGAACTTAAGTGGAAAAAGAATTTGAATGCGGATGCTCTTAGTGAACTTGCAGAGGAAGCATTGGTACAGATAAATGATAAAAAATATGATACAGAAATGAAGGAAGAGGGCATTTGTGATGTTTTGAAATTTGGAATTGCATTCTCTGGAAAGAAGGTAAGCATTAAAACAAAATAAAACTCGAGTGGTAATAAGAAAAGCAGGTTTTTTGGTTTTAGCAAGAGTAGCTTTGTAAACGTTGGTTTATTTAGGGTTGGAAAATATTGGGGATATATGGTATAATTAAAGTAGTCTATTATAAAATAGGGGAAAATAGGTGCATAAAGTGTTCTCGGGGGAGTTTTTTACAAAAATTCTGCGAGAGCGTAATCTAAACAAAGGGGGATAAAATATGAGGGAGCAGGAAAACGTTTCTTTAGAGGAGTTACAGACATTGGCGGCATCATCGGAATTACAAAAGTCAAACTGGGCATCGATGATGTGTATGACGGTTCTTAACTGTATTATTTCAGCAGCCTATTTGGCTGAAATTGCAAAAGGAAACCGATCAACACCTTACGTACTTTCAGTGGTGGCGTTATGTATTATACCATTGATTATTGGTTGGATATCATATAACAAGAAGAATGATACATCTGTGGTATCACATGTTGTTTCTGTTGGTTTTGCCATTATGTATACATATGTTTTATTTACGGCAAACAATGACCTTGTGTTTACCTATGTTATTCCGATGCTGATTATTGTGACACTTTATCTGGACTTGGCATACATTGTTAAGATTGGTGTGGGAGTTATTATTGTTAATTTATCTAATGTTGCCATGGTAGCATTTGGTGATGATGTGAGCAGCGAACGAGTAGTTTCTTTGGAAATACAGGGACTTGTTATGGTTATCGTTGTAGCATATTTTATTTATACGTCTGTATTGACAGGAAAATTTGCAAAGTTTCGTGGTGCTCGTTTAGAGTTAGAAAAGATAAAAGTTGAGGAACTGTTAAAAAATATTATGACAGTTTCTAATGACATGACACAATCAGTGACAGTAATGGCAGAAGAAATGTCATCCCTGCAACATTCGGTTGATTATACATTGGTTTCCATGAATGAAGTAAATACAGGAACCAGCGAGTCTGCTAAGGCGGCACAGAACCAGATGGTAATGACGGAGGAAATCCGTGAACATATTGGAAATGTAGAAAATGTTTCGGAAGTGATTGTGGAAAGTGTAAAAGAAACATCCAACGAAATTATTGCAGGTCAGCAACATGTCAATAAATTACATGGACTTACTGAACAGGTTGACCGGGCAGGAAAAGACGTGGCTGAAGCGCTTGGTTCTTTCCAGGAAACAACTTCCCGTATGAATTCTATTACAGAAATGATTTCAGAAGTTGCATCTCAGACAAACTTACTTTCATTGAATGCTGCCATTGAAGCAGCGAGAGCCGGTGATGCAGGAAAAGGTTTTGCAGTTGTTGCCAGTGAAATTTCAACTTTATCAGACCAGACAACAGATGCAACTAATGACATCAACGGATTGATTGCCAGCATTTCTGAACAGTTGAAAGTGATGGTAGAAACCATTAAACATTTGATTGAAGTTGGCGAGGAAGAAAGTGAATGTGCAAGAGAAACCGCAGAAAGTTTCAATCGCATTTCAGGACGTGTCAATACCATTAAAGGAAATTCTGCTGAATTAGGTGAAATTGTTAATTGATTAGCGAAAGCAAATCAGGAGATTATTGCGAGTGTGGAAACAATTTCAGCTATGACAGAACAGGTAACTGCTCATGCAAGCGAGACATATACCAGCAGCGAAGCAAATCAGAAGAGTGTTGCATCTATTAAGGAATTGGTTGATAAGATCAAAGAGGATGCAGACCGTCTGAAAGCAGAAGGTTAAGTAGAATGTACTCTCGAAATTCTTGTATAAAAAAGACTCCGAGAGAACAATGTGTTTGCAAAGGAGGATGGAAGTATGGATATACCGGAATTATCAATGTGCATGGCACAATCAGAAGTAATGAATCAGGTTGGGGTTGCTATTCTCGCAAAGAATTTAGATACCGTAGAAGAAATCGGGGATGAAATGACAAAGATGATGGAACAGTCTGTTCATCCTGAGTTGGGTGGTAATATAGACATTACCGTGTAGTAGAGATTAGCTGAATAATAAAAAAGAAGGAGAGTGTGAGTGTTCATACTCTCCTTTTTGGTGGAATAGGTAAAGGAAAAATTAAGCCTGTAATAATGTATCAATTTTTGAAGATAACATATCGGGACTCATACCGCCTACAGAAGAATTGACCACCTTACCGTCTTTGATAAAGAGAAAACTTGGTATGCTCATGATACCAAAACGACCGGCAAGTTCTGGATTTTGATCTACATTTACCTTTCCGATTTTTACTTTTCCATCATATTTATCAGCCATCTGATTTACGATTGGAGACATCATTTTGCATGGACCACACCAGTCAGCGTAAAAATCAATCATAACCGGTATGTCGCTGTTAGTAACCTCAGTTTCGAAATTGTTTGTTGTAAATTGATATTCCATAATAATTCAATCCTTTCTTTTTGCAATTATTTATTAAGACGTTTATGGTTCCAACAAGCATTAAACAGTAATACGTATATATTTGTTAGTGTTGACATAAGTTTGAGTTACTATGCCTGATGCTTTAAATTTTAGCAATATGAAATCTTGCATTTGACTTGCCTGACGTCTTTATAAAATTTGCTTGTTAAATTTATCTGATAATGTTATTATATATGGTATAGAAAATATATCAAGTACGCAGAATATCCTTACTTGGTAAGAAAAAACTGACTAGTCAAAAAAGTTAAAAAAGGCAGGTAAGAATAATGGGAAAATCAGAAGAACGTGAAGTGCTTTGTGAGGATTTGGCAGGGCAGGGATGTGGTTTGAAAAAAGTCATTGATGTCATCGGTGGAAAATGGAAAATCATGATACTTTGTGTTATTGACAAGGAGGAGACTGTACGATACGGCGAGTTAAGAAGAAGTGTTTTTGGAATCACAAACACGATGCTTGCTAACTCATTAAAAGAAATGGAACGGGATGGACTGGTAGAGCGAAAACAATATGATGAAATGCCGGTGAGAGTTGAATATTCCCTGACAGATAAAGCAAAGAGTATTGTTCCTATTCTTTTGGAATTGAAAAAATGGGGCGAAGAACATTTGATGAAATAGGAGGCGCATGCAATGAAACAGTATATAAATCAAAAATTTGATGAAGAAAGAGCATTGTACGGAAGTGACGGAGTAGAAGTAAAAGAATGTCAGTTTGACGGTCCGGCAGACGGGGAAAGTGCGTTTAAAGAATGCAAAAATGTGGAAGTGAAAGATTGCTATTTTAACTTGCGTTATCCGTTCTGGCATGATACAAATCTCAAAATATCAGGTGCCGAGATGACTCAGAATTGCCGTGCAGCTTTGTGGTATTCTGATGATATAGAAATAAAGGATACGAAAATGCATGGAATAAAGGCACTTAGGGAATGTTCCAATGTTAACATCAATGGTTGCGATATTATTTCTCCGGAGTTTGGCTGGTTTACAAGAAAGATTGACATGAAAGACACAACCGTTGAAGGCGAATACTTTATGATGCGTTCACAAGGATTGCATTTTCAAAATGTGAAACTGAAAGGAAAATACTCCTTCCAATACATTGAAGATTCTGTATTTGAAAATTGCGATTTTGATACGAAGGATGCCTTTTGGCATGCAAAAAATGTAGTAGTGAAAAACAGTACCGTCAAAGGGGAATATCTTGCCTGGTATTGTGAAAATGTTACATTTGAAAACTGCACAATCATTGGAACACAGCCACTTTGCTACTGTAAAGGATTGAAAATGATTGATTGTAAAATGCTTGACGCAGATCTGGCATTTGAAAAATCTGAGGTGGAGGCAACCATTACAACGGAAGTTATCAGCATTAAAAATCCGAAAGCTGGAAGCATAAAAGTTCCATCTGTTGGAGAAGTGATTATGGATGATCCGGAGGCGAAGGGAAGAGTGGAATATTAAAATTTATGAAACATGAATTTGGAATAATGATGGCAGAACCGAAGCCGGGAAAGATGTTTGAAAATATATATCAGAAAAATAAGAGTATATATAAAATCTTTTTCGCTACAAAAAAATTATAGTGAAAGAGGTTGGAATAATTATACTTGAATAATAATAACTTTTGTGCTAATCTAAATATAAATATTAGCACGAAAGTTGGTGTCGCAAATGGTTGATATAGAAAAAATAACGGATACATCA
>CADBNB010000364.1 GCA_902795895.1 uncultured Lachnospiraceae bacterium
AGGATGCGCAGACCGCGGAGATGGAGTTAATTGCTGCGCAATACCGCGGTCGCGCTAGAGTTTTGCAAGCAAAACTCTTTGTTCTGTCAAATTTTGGTTGATCAAAATAAGCCACCGGCATGAGCCAGTGGCTTATTAATCACTACTCCTCATCTGATTCATATTTTGATATGAATGCACGGGTATGAGTAAAGTCTTCTGGAACAGGAATTCTGTAGTAGTTGTTGACATAATTATAGCTTGTGTTGCTATTATTGTAATAGCAATAAAATTCTAAGGAATCAGCATGATAATTATTATCTTTATCATAATAATCATCATTTGATTGTCGATATAGCGAAAAATCAGGGTGTTCTTTTAAATCTTCGCGGTAGGCAGCTATAAATGCATTCATCTGTTTTAACTCATCTCTACCATCAGAGTTAATTTCTGCCAAAATCGTACTACCGAATGCGTCATCTATTTCAAGTGATAAGTTATTTTTGCCAGGATTGTTAAATTTGCTTGTAATGTCGTTGATGTAGTTATCGTCTGATATGATAGGTAATGCATTGTTTAGGAATTCCTGACTGCTAATCACTTCTTTTGTGATACTGTTGTTGTTGTTATAAAGATATTTGTATATTCGGTATACTGTTGAACCATTTTTCATATGATAGGTAATTTCAATCGAATCAGTATAATCACAATCAGAATAAAGATCACAATCAACATAATTATCACAATCTGAGTAGTAATTAGCGTGTGTTTTCTCATATTCCAATAACTGTTTTGCCATATTGCAAACGGCTGCTGTGTCATGAAAATCTACATTATCATAATTTGCTTCTAAGTAATCCTCGTCTTCTGTATCGTCATTTATATCTTTACCTAGTGATACTTTCCATTTTTGTTTTGTATCAAGGGTACAATAGGATACTTTGGATGGATCTGGCACATAACTGTCTATGTGGAGCAGGTCGTAATTACAGGTAATCAAAATACCAATATAAATCAAAATACCAATTGCTGATGGTATCAATGCCTTTGCTTTAATCGTGTCTTTGAAGTTTAACTCGATGATAAAGTTTACAACAAAGTAAGCGATAGCGATGCTGAGGATTGCCAATAAAACAGGATTTGAGTCAAAAACATAACTGAATACAAATGTAATTGAACTGATTGCAAGCATGGAAACCACTCGGATGATATGAATTAACCATGGGAATGGAGTTACAAGGCTTGCACGTTCTGTATTTCTGAAACGGAACGCAATGTATGCCAATACAAAAAATGCCAAAATCAGTAGTATCTGAATCCCCAAAGTAGTTGTCCAAACCTTTGGGGATCCGACTGTGCAAATGGATGAGAAAAACATAAGATTTTTTGCAAAATAAGTAATTGGCGATAAGTTTGCAGCCTTTTCAAGCCATAAAGAGTCTAATTCAAGATGTCTCATGGATTTTTCAACCAAGGCTGAAATGGTTGCAGCTAAAAGTATTGGACCTAAGATCAATAATGCTGCAAATAATCCGGTGTAAATCATATTGTTCGTAAGAATTGTGCAAAATGCAATGACGCAATAACCGGCTAAAAATGCGAGAAAACTAAATGCACTACAAAGTAATAATGATGGAATTACAAGAGATAAATCTAACTTGTAAATTGCGAACAATAGGGAGTCGCATACTATGTTTATAAGAAGTCCTAAAATTACGCAAAACATATTTACAAAAATATTTGATAAAAAACGATTGGTCAATGTTACGGGCTGACTGTGGTAATAGTCAACTTTTTTTTGCGAATGTAAATATGAAAAACTGTACAATGCAGATAATCCACCGATTCCACAAAAAAGTACCATGGTTAGTCCGGGATGAAATAGTTGTTTGCAGTAGTTTTCGTAATCATACACATTATGTGTATGGCTGATTGCGATATTTTCGACGAATTCAGGTAAGATCAGCAAATGAAATAAAAATCCTAACAGCATAGCGGATATTGCTGATAAAACGATTAACCAGATGTATTGTTGTTTGATTTGTGTGCGAAGTCTATTCGCCAATAAGTGCTTGGATGTCATAACCGATTGCCTCCATTTCTGTAATAAATATATCTTCTAATGAAAGACTCTGAACGTCTAAGTACGAGGTGTCTGCCTGATGCAAAATAGACATAACTTCTTCTCTGTCTCCTTCGATGGTCAAAATATACAAAGGACCTTTCTGTACCTTTTTGGTAATGGTAAGCTGTCCCAATATTTTTTCTGCTTCTTCTTCTGAGTTGAAGCAAACTTCCACGTTTTGAATACTGCATTTTAGCTCTACAATATCTTTTGATAAAACGATACTACTCTTGTGTAATACACCGATGTGATCACAAATATCTTCCTGTTCCCGAAGGTTGTGGGAAGTGATGATGGTAGTCATGCCACGTTCTTCCATTTCGGTTGCCAATAACTTTTTGATGGCTCTACGAACTACCGGGTCTAATCCGTCAAAGGTTTCATCAAGAAATACATACTTAGTGTTGGCGCAAATGGCAGCCAGAATAGCAACCTGACGTTTCATTCCCTTACTAAAGGTGGCAACACGTTTTTTAGAATCCAGATGAAACGTATCCAGTAACTTCATGTATTTTTTGGTATCAAATGCCGGATAAATACCTGTATAATACTCTGCAAGGCTTTTTGGTGTTGTGCCTTTTATGAAAAATAAATCATCCGGTACAAAGAAGAAATTTTCCTTTGTTTCTGGATTATCGTATACCGGTTTACCGTCAATGGTAACTAAGCCGCTGTTTGGTTTATATATGCCTGTGATAGTACGAAGCAGTGTACTTTTTCCGGCGCCGTTTGTTCCAATCAGTCCGAAGATTTCTCCTTCTTTAATCTGAAGGTTCACATCAGTAAGAACCTGTTCGGAACCAAAGTCCTTATTGAGATTTTTGATTTCAATCATTCTTGTCCCTCCTACATTTACTGCTCTTTTACAAAATTAGAAACTAAATTAACCAACTCTTCTTTTGGAATGCCAACTTCTGTGGCAGCAATCAATAACTGTCTGAACTGCTCTAGTATTTCCTGTTTCTTTTCCATTACTAAATCCTCCTTCTCTGCCACAAAGTTTCCACGTCCTTTAACTGTGTATATAAATCCTTCCCGTTCAAGCTGGGCGTAGGCTTTTTGAATGGTGTTTGGATTGATTGCCAATTCCAGTGCAAGACTTCTTACAGATGGCATTTTCTCATCTGTGGATAAAACACCTTTTAAAATCAGTGTTTTAAATTTGTCTACAATCTGCTCGTATATTGGCCTGCTGTCTTTGTAGTCAATCTGTATCATAAGTAACCTCCTTACTATGTGTACTATTATTACTAATACACTAAGTATAATTCCATAATACACGTTTGTCAAGGGAAAAAATGTTATAAATCTTGCGAAATTATCATAAATATGATAATCTGTAGATTAGACTTTGATAAAATTATTGGGTGTTTCAACACAGAAAAACGAGGTAAAACAGTGGAAGAAAATATCATTTTATGTGCATCAAGTGCGTATGAGGAAAAATATTATTTAAGTGAAGAATTTTCAGGGTTGCCGGAATCAATCAAGGAAGACCTGAAAATCATGTGTGTATTATTTACGGCAGACATCGGCGGGATTTTGACATTGGAGTTTGATTCACAAGGAGATTTGATGTTTAAAACAGAATGCGACGAAGGCGATTTGTTGTATGATGACATAGGAAGTGTACTAAAGATTAAGCAGCTACAGGAGACAAAGAAAGAATTGCTGGAAAGTTTGGAACTATATTATAGAGCATTTTTCTTAAATGAAGATGTGTCGGAATTGTTGGCAAATAGTGAAGAGTGAAAGAGGATAAGCGTATGATTTTAGTTGTAGATGCAGGAAACACTAACATTACATTGGGTGTGTTTGAAGGAAAAGATTTACTTGGTACCTATCGTATGACCACAAAAGTTTCTAGAACCTCAGATGAATATGGAATTTTTATTACGGATTTATTGGAAAAGAACGGATTAAATCCGAAAAAAGTGGACGATGTGATTATTTCATCCGTTGTACCAAACATTATGCATTCATTTACCAGTGGTATTAAGAAATATTTCGGACTGACACCGATTATCGTAGGTGCAGGTATTAAAACAGGTATTAATATTGCCATTGCCAATCCAAAATCCATGGGTGCAGACCGTATTGTAGATGCGGTGGCAGCTTATGAATTGTACGGCGGACCGGTGATTGTCATTGACTTTGGAACGGCTACCACCCATGATGTAGTTACTGCAGATGGTGCATTGATTGCGGGAGTTACCAGTCCTGGAATTCGTATTTCTGCAAATGCATTGTGGAAAGATACAGCGATGCTTCCTGAGATTGAGATTAAAAAGCCGGATAGCATTCTGGCAAAAAATACAGTAAACAGTATGCAGGCTGGTTTATTTTACGGTTATGTAGGTCAGACAGAGTACATTATTAAGAAGCTTAAGGAAGAACTTAAGGATGACAGCTACAAAGTAGTGGCTACCGGTGGACTTGGAAAGATTATTTCTGACGCAACTACATATATTGATGTGTATGACAGTGACCTTACCTTGAAGGGACTTCGTATCATTTACGATTATAATAAAAAGTAAAATGTTTTCTCGGAATCTTTTTATACAAGATTTTCAAGAGAAAATTATAGATAGAATGGATATTTTATGCAGATAGGAAATGTAAAAATAAATGGAAACCTTGTACTTGGCCCTATGGCTGGTGTGACGGATTTACCTTTTCGTATGCTTTGCAAGGAGCAGGGGGCGGATTTGATTTACACAGAGATGGTCAGTGCCAAGGGTATCATGTATAACAATAAAAATACAGAAGCCCTTTTGCAGGTTCAGGAGGAAGAACGGCCGGTGGCATTGCAATTGTTTGGCTCAGATCCTAAGATTATGAGTGAACAGGCAAAGCGTATCGAACATCGGAATTTTGACATCGTGGATATCAATATGGGATGTCCGGTGCCAAAAGTGGTAAATAACGGCGAGGGTTCAGCCCTTATGAAAAATCCGGAGCTTATCGGTGAGATTGTTTCAGCCATGTCAAATATTTTGGAAAAACCGGTGACGGTGAAAATCCGTAAAGGTTTTGGTGCACAGGACGCAAACGCTCCGGAAATTGCGAAAATCGTAGAGCAAAGCGGCGGGGCAGCAGTGGCGGTGCATGGAAGAACGAGAGAACAGTATTATTCGGGACAGGCAGACTGGGATATTATCCGAAAAGTGAAGGAAGCGGTTCGTATTCCAGTCATTGGAAACGGAGATTTGTTTACACCACAGGATGCAGAGCGGATGCTTAAAGAAACCGGATGCGATGGAGTGATGTTTGCCAGAGGTGTCAGAGGAAATCCGTGGCTGTTTCATCAGACAAAAGTGTATTTGGAAACCGGTGTAGTACCGGAAAAACCGAGCATTCATGAGTTAATCGATACGATTATCCGTCATGCAGATATGCAGATTGCGTTTAAAGGGGAATACTTAGGTCTTCGGGAAATGCGAAAGCATGTGGCATGGTATATGACAGGATATCCTTCTTCTGCCAAACTTCGGGGACAGATTAATGAAATGGAAGATATGGATTCTTTGAAGAGATTGTTGGAAGATTACGCAAGGAAGATAGAAGGAAGAGAAAGTTGAGGTAAAATAACCTCGGTATTTTGAGAAAACAGGAATAATATTTGTAATAAAGTGTACAATTTGAAATTTTGCAGTCCGTCATCAATGGATGGATGGAAAGGAGCATTTGTATCATGGAAAAGAAGAAAAACATTTTAGTAGGTCAGTCCGGAGGACCAACTACAGTAATTAATGCCAGTTTAGCAGGTGTGTTAAGTGCGGCGTTTAACTGCGAAAATGTGGGACAGGTTTACGGTATGATTAACGGTATTCAGGGGCTTATGGATGACCAGGTGATGGATATGAACAAAGTCTTCAAAGGTGATCAAAAGAAACTGGAAAATCTTCGTGTTACACCATCCATGTTTTTAGGTTCCTGCAGATACAAACTGAAGGATCCGGCAGTGGATGAAAGCGATATGAAGCGTGTATTTGAAATTCTTAAAAAGTACGAAATCGACTATTTCTTCTACATCGGTGGAAATGATTCTATGGATACGGTAGACAAGGTGTCAAAGTACGCCAAAGAGCACAACTATGATATTCGCGTTATTGGTATTCCAAAGACCATTGACAACGATTTGATGGAGATTGACCATACACCTGGATTTGGTTCAGCTGCAAAATACATTGCTACATCTATGCTTGAAATGGCACATGATACGTATATTTATTATATGCAGAGTGTGTTGATTGTGGAAATTATGGGAAGAAATGCAGGATGGCTAACGGCAGCAGCAGCTCTTGCCAGAAATGAATACAATCATGCACCACACCTTATTTATTTACCGGAAAGAAACTTCTCTACGGAGCAGTTTATCAAAGATGTCCGTGAAAATTTGGAGAAGCATGATCAGGTAATCGTGGCAGTTTCGGAAGGTATTCATGATGAACATGGAGAATACATTTCTGCAAAATCCACGAAAACAGACCAATTCGGTCATGTTATGCTTAGCGGAACAGGAAAGTATCTGGAGTCATTAGTTGCAGACCAGATTGGATGTAAGGTTCGTTCCGTGGAGCTTAATGTATTACAGCGTTGTGCGGCACACATTTCTTCAGCAACAGATGTAGGGGAAGCATTCCGTTTGGGCGAAAAGGCGGTAGATGCAGCGAATAACGGACATACGGATGAGATGACATCCATTCGACGTGTATCAAACAATCCGTATCGCGTAGAATACACAACCGTACCTGTTTCAGAAGTTTCCAACAAAGAGAAGAAAGTGCCATTAGAGTGGATTAATGAAGCGGGAAATGATGTGACACAGGAATTGGAAGATTATTTACGACCATTGATTGAAGGTGAAGTGAAACTAGAGTACAAAGGCGGTTTGCCACAGTACATTATACGAGGTTAGTTGAAACATGATAAAAGCTGTTATATTTGATATGGATGGAGTCATTTTTGATTCTGAGTGTAAGGTGATTGAAACATGGAAGGTAGTTGCGGACAAGTATGGAATTAAAGATATTGAGTCCTTTTGTCTGTCTGCCATGGGGCAAAACAGAGAAGCGGCGAAGGCTCGTTTCTTAGAAATATATGGAGCGGATGCCCCTTATGATGCTTATAAGGCAGAAATGTCAGCCTTATTCCATGAACGTTATAACAAGGGACGTTTGCCATTAAAACCTTATGTAAAGGAGTCTTTGACCTCCTTGAAAGAAAGAGGATATTTGCTGGCGGTTGCCACTTCTACCAGAGAGGAAGTGGTGACGGCAGAACTTGGGGATGCGGGACTTATAAAGTTTTTCGACGCCATTATCTGTGGAGATATGGTAAGCAAAAGTAAGCCGGATCCGGAAATTTACTTAAAAGCCTGTGAAACCCTTGGTGTGAAGCCTAAGGATGCCATCGGTGTGGAAGATTCCCACAATGGAATTCGTGCGGTAAAAGCAGCAGGAATGACAGCGGTAATGATACCGGACCTTATGCCTGTGACAGAGGAAATGAAAGAGAAGGCGGACTTTATTTTGGAAGATATGGGAAAACTG
>CADBNB010000365.1 GCA_902795895.1 uncultured Lachnospiraceae bacterium
GTATTGAGCCATTCTTTATATAGTTCCTTATCATCTAAATTGTGAATAAGTGGAAGTTTTGAGAAGAATTTCCGATATTCAATATCTATGGCATATTTATTATAGAGCCCATGCTTTTTCATAAAAGATTCTATCAATCCTGCAATCGCTATATCACTATCAATGGATTTCCTGGTTCGTTGAACACATGAAGAGTCTTCCGTATGTCTATAGTGATAAGGTGCCCAATCCATACTAACAATCTTATTCGCATGGAGATATAGTTGAAGATTAAAGAATAGGTCTTCTCCCATATTTAATCCAATTGGAAATGTGATGTCATTGTCTTTTATAAGGGATCGTCGTGTCAATGATGTACATAAAGACGGGAATATTTTTCCATTAATTAGCCGTCTGATATTCTCCACCATCGTATCAGCATATTGTTGATGAAAATCATATTGTTTATCGGAGAACTCATGTCGGAAATTACAGCCTACAATATCTGCATCTTTTTCTTTCGCTTTATGATACATCCATTCATACATATTGTTGTCAACCCAATCGTCACTGTCTGTATGAATTATATATTCACCAGTTGCATTCTCGATTCCTATTCGTCGGGCATTTGAAACTCCACCATTCTTTTCCAGATTGATGATTTTGACTAAACTTTTTCGTGTGGGGTATTCTTCAATGATACTTTGAATGATGTTTATACTATTATCAGATGTAGCATCATTTACAATAATATACTCAATGCTATTTAATGTTTGTCTAAACAAAGAGCGAACACATGTTTCAATGTATTCCTCGCAGTTATAGACAGTAATAATAGTGGATACTTTGACATTCATAAAGATATTGACTGTTGTCGGGAATTTTCATAATAGATGCTTGACATGTTTAATTCCGTATATAAGAATGTATGTAATGTATATGGGTAAATAGCATAATCTAATCTCTTTAATTATTCGCTTAATTGGTAAATTTTGGGGATTTGATTTTATGCAGAATTGAAAAATCATTAGAGATTGATGTTCTACAAGAGTTAACGGACAAGGGAAATGTAACTGCTTGTGAAAACTATACCACTCTGACAGTTCTCCAATCAATTGTTCTTTCAAAGTTTTTGAAGTACAGACTCCTTTCCCGGTTTTCCTATATACAGACATATAATCATCCAGCATGTAAACATTTCCGATGCTAGTTGCATAATATGACATAAGCATATCACCATTTGCCTTAATCTTAGAATTGAGACATTTTTGTATAACAATATCCCTAACACAAATGGATGCAAAAGGAAATAGATTCCCGATTAGAACATCTCTTTTTGTAAATACATTTTGATGTAAATCGGATGGAATTTCTTTAACAGGAGAGAGTCTCTCGTCACGTACGATAATATTACCAAAAACTGCAGGATAGTTAGGATGCTCTTCTAGAAAGTCTACTTGTTTCTGTAATTTGTATTGGTCAATCCAATAATCATCTCCTTCACAAAAGGCGACGTACTTAGTATTTGCACGTGTGAGTTGAAATGTTTTCCATATGCTAATACCTTTTGAGTACTGATTCTCTTTTTGAAAAATGGGAAGAAATAAATTTGGATATTTTTGGATATATTCTTCAATAATGACCTGAGAATTATCAGTAGATGCGTCATCGTGAATTAGAATAATATAATCAAAAGTGGTTTTCTGACATACTAATCCCTCTAAACAGTCTTTAATATACTGTTCATGGTTGAAGACATCGCATATTATACTTACAAGTGGACTCCTTTCTTTCATTTTAGCAGTTCTTAATACAGTTAATAACTAAATTGATATCATCATCTTTTAATGCGTGGTGAATGGGCAAGCAAATAACCTGATCTGAGATTTTTGTTGCCATTGGGAGATTGTCTGTTGTCGCACTTGGTAGTCCTCTATAAGTTGAGAAATCACTGATAAGTGGATAGAAGTATCTTCGGCTGAAAATATTATTTGCTCGCATATTGAAGTATAATTCGTCACGTGACATACCGTACTCCTTTTCTTCCACAAATATCGGGAAATATGAATAATTATGTTTCACTCCAGGAACATCATGCCATAACCTAATACCATTTACGTCTTTGAGCGCTTTGCGGTACTTGATGGCAACTTGATGACGAGCTTCAATGGCTGCATCTACTTGTTTAAGGTTCAGTAATCCATAGGCACATCGTATTTCATCCATCTTGGAGTTAATTCCGGGAGCGACAACTGTAACTTCATTGGCAAATCCGAAGTTTTTCAAATAATCAATGCGCTGTTTCGTCTTCTCATCATGCATAATCATAGCCCCACCTTCAATAGTATTATAAACCTTTGTAGCATGAAAACTTAATGTAGACATATCACCGGCTTTTAGAATACTCTCTCCATTAACTTCTACCCCAAAAGCATGGGCGGCATCATATATAACCTTTAGTCCATATTTGTCTGCAATGTCTTGAATTGCCTTGGTGTCACAAGGAGTACCATAAACATGTACAGGCATGATGGCTGTTGTTTTAGGGGTGATTGCTGCCTCGATTTTGTTTGGATCCAGATTACCATTTTGGGGATCAATATCTACGAATACAGGTTTTATGCCATTCCACCAAAGGGCATGTGTTGTCGCAACAAAACTATATGGAGTTGTAATGACCTCACCGGTAATTCTTAAAGCTTGTAATGCTGTTATTAATGGTAATGTTCCATTCGTAAATAAACTCACAAATGGGACATTTAGGTATTCTGCCAAAGCTTTCTCCAATTGTTGATGGTATGAGCCATTATTTGTTATCCACTTTTTGCCCCAAATATCTTTAAGCAATCCTTGAAACTCATCAAGGTTTGGAAGTAATGGAGATGTAACTGTTATTTTTTCTTTTTTCATGCAACTTTTGTCTTATGAGTTTTTACAATTTAATCCCATGAATCCAAATTGGTGTTGATTAATAGCACTTCCATATCCTTCTTGATGGCCTTCGCAGTCTAAAATACAACAATTGGGTGCTTGTAGTTGCCATTCAACCATGGGATGATGCATCTTCAGATCACAATAAAGTTGTCCATTAGAGAGAAATTCTGGTAGGCAAATATTCTTTTTAATAACAAAATCCCCAGCAGGAATGGTTTGAATGAAACCTTTATAGTGCCCTTCTGCCAAAGTTGCTAAAGGAGTTCCGTCTTTGGTTTTAAAAACCAACATGACATCTGTCTTGATCTCTTCTTGAGTGTGCCCTTCTATATGAAGAGAAAGAACTTTCTGGTCACTTGTGATTGTACTATTACGCTTCTCAGTGTTGTTAATTAATATGCGCTTAAACTCAATTGTTGCTTTTTTATGTTTGATAGCATCAATAATCTTACCTTCGTTTGTTTCTGGCGTCTCGTTTAAATAAAACTTAAGTGTGTCGTCGATATTCCCACTAAATGCAGTCATGCCATTTTGTAATACAATTCCCGTTGTACAAAGACTTTTTACAGCAGCCATGTTGTGACTGACAAAGAGTACAGTCCGGCCTTGGCCTTTGCTGACATCCTGCATCTTGCCAATGGCTTTCTTTTGGAATTCTGCATCACCGACAGCAAGAACCTCATCAACAACAAGTATTTCCGGCTCTAGGTGGGCTGCAATGGCAAAACCAAGACGGACCATCATACCAGAGGAATAACGTTTCACGGGAGTATCTACA
>CADBNB010000366.1 GCA_902795895.1 uncultured Lachnospiraceae bacterium
CACTTTTGGAGAAAGGAATTCCAAGAGAAAACATTTATTCCTACGGATTTGCCTTTGAAGGGAAAAAGGTGTTGATTGGGGAATAAATGCAAATATACGTATACAGGTAGATTTTTATAGTATATTTAAGAAAGGTTGTGAATCTCTTCACAACCTCAAAGGATATCCAATAGTTTAACTGTTTTATTTCTTTTCCACCACTTCGTTTTTATTTTTGTAGATAGAATTTGCAGGCACAAATCCACGCACCATAGAAAGAGGGTAAACATTTGAGCTTCTGCCAATTACGGTTCCCGGGTTAAGAACACTGTTACAGCCAACTTCTACATTGTCCCCAAGAATGGCACCCATCTTCTTAAGACCGGTTTCGATTTTTGAAGTCCCGTTTTTTATGGTAACTAAAGTCTTGTCGGATTTTACATTGGAAGTAATAGAGCCGGCACCCATATGAGACTTAAATCCTAAAATGGAATCTCCTACGTAGTTGTAATGAGGAACCTGAACTTTGTTGAATAAAATAACATTTTTCAATTCGGTAGAATTTCCTACTACGGCACCTTCCCCTACAATGGCATTTCCACGGATAAAGGCACAATGTCTGATTTCAGCCTCTTTTCCGATGATGGCAGGACCGTTGATAAATGCAGTAGGTGCTACCTTTGCACTTTTGGCAATCCAAACATCCTCACCTTTTTTTTCGTATTCGTCTGCTGGAAGGGTTGCACCAAGTTTCTTAATAAAATCGCTGATGAGCGGAAGTACTTCCCAAGGGTAAGTCAATCCGTCGAAAATATCAGCGGCAATCGTTTCGTTGAAATCAAATAAATTTTTATTTTCTAATGTTTCCATTTTTTATCCTCCTACTTGAGACTTTTATAATTTGCAGCTGCCTGATCAAACAGCGAGCGAAGTGCGTATTGATTTCTGGCACCCTTCACACCGTTTACATTTTTGGCAACGAAGTTGTTTAGTTTTACCATGTAGTCATCCGACGTGATTTCACCGTTTGCAACAAAGGTCAGCCCCTTTTCCCAACTGGCAGTAAGCTCAGGGTTGAGAAGGGAACGGATGGAATTGTTTACCACGTCAAATATCATTTCTCCTAACAGGGTAGGAGTAATAATCTGTGTTTTTTTATTCAGATTGATATAACCAATCTTGAAAAGTTTGCTGAGAATTTCGGCACGGGTAGCACTGGTACCGATACCGCTACCTTTAATCTGGGCGCGAAGCTCCTCGTCTTCGATAAGTTGTCCCGCATTTTCCATTGCCAAAATCATGGATCCGGAGTTATAACGTTTTGGAGGAGAAGTTTCTCCCTCTTTGATATTTAACTCTTTCATGGCGATAATGCTGCCTTTTTTTAGCTTGGAAATGGCTTCCACAAGGGCTGCATCAAAGCTTTCTTCATCCTCTTCCTCGTTTGACTCATTTTCAGATTTGGTTGTCTTTTTCTTGTCAAAGAAGGAAAGTGGTGTAACTTTCAGATACCCTTCATCCACCAAAATCTTGCTGGAACTAAAGAAACTTTCCTTTTCCGAAGGGGCATCCGGATAGGCCATAGACGCCACAATACTGACTTTCTGATATTGTGCCGCTGGGAAGAAAATGCTTAAAAATCTTCGCACGATTACCTCATACACCTTAACTGCAGTAGGGGGCAATCCGTTTAACGCATTAAATCCCTGACCGGTAGGAATGATGGCATAATGGTCTGTAATCTGTTTATCATTTACGTATCTGGTCTTTTCTAATCCCTGATACAGTTTCTTTTCTAACACTTCACATGCTAAATCTTTCACAACGGGATAATTTCTAAGACCACCCACATTTTTTGTGATTTCTTTGCAAACAGCAGTAGAAAGAACTCTGGCGTCGGTTCTTGGGTAAGTGACAAGCTTTCTCTCGTAAAGTGTCTGGGTAATCTTAAGGGTTTCGTCCGGACTGATTTTAAACAGCTTGGAACAAACATTTTGAAGCTCTGCCAGGTTGAAAAGGAGTGGTGGATTTTTCTTTTCCTTTTTCTTTTCAATCTTTTCGATGACCGCTTCAAATGGCTGAATAGCAGACAAATCGCTGATTAACTTTTCTGCATCTTCCTTTTTCTTAAATCCGTTTTCTTTGTAGAGAAGTGGAGAGTTAAAGTATCTGGAACCTTCCACGGCTCGCCATTCTCCACTAAATTCTTTGCCACTGGTGTCCATGGATGCAAGCACACGGTAAAATGGTGTTTTTACGAAGGAGCGAATTTCACGTTCTCTTCGCACCACCATTCCAAGAACACAGGTCATAACTCGACCTACGGAAATGGCACCTTTCTGTGTTCCTTTTAAATAATCCCGCACCTGATAGCCATATTTTAATGTAAGCACGCGGGAAAAGTTAATCCCCATAAGGTAATCTTCCTTTGCCCGTAAATAGGCGGAAGCAGAAAGATTATCATAAGCATTCAAAGGCTTTGCGGTTCGGATACCGCGAAGAATTTCTTCTTCCGTCTGGGAGTCGATCCACACACGACGTTTGTCTTTCGTATCCGGAACCCCTGCCATCTGGTCTACTAAACGGTAAATGTATTCTCCTTCCCGTCCCGAGTCAGTACAAACGTAAATGGTTGTCACATCCTCGCGGTTTAGGAGTGTTTTGACGATTTCAAATTGTTTTTTTACATCGGGAATGACTTCATATAGAAAGTTTTCCGGTAAAAATGGAATGGTGTCGTAAGTCCAGCGTTTTAGATTTGCATCATAGCTTTCCGGATAGCTCATAGTTACAAGATGTCCTACACACCAGGTAACAATGGCATCTTCCGCTTCTAAGTAGCCGTCTTTTCTTGCACCATTGATTTTGAGTGCTTTGGCAAATTCCTGTGCCACACTCGGTTTTTCTGCAATATATAAACTTTTTGACATATTAATATGATCCCTTACATTCGAAAAAATAGTGATTTACACACACCTTATTCATTATAGCAATAAAAAAACACTATCACAAGAAAAAAAGATTGAAAGAATTCTTTGTTTTTTGGTATGATGGAAGATAGTGAAGAAAGTAACAAACGGGAGGTTTTTATGTATAAAGTATTATCAACAGAAGATGCAATGGAACTGATCCATGACGGAGATGTGGTTTGCGTGAATTCCTTTCTTGGAATTGAAAATCCGGTAGAATTACACGAGGCAATTTACAAGAAATACAAGGCAACCGGTTCGCCAAAACATTTGACCATGATTTCCAGTGCCGGTTTTGGTTTGTGGAAAGAAAACGGATGTGCGGAAGATTATATTCGTGAAGGAGCCGTAGATAAGATTATCTGTGGACATTTCGGAGCCATGTTTAGTACGAAAAAACTTGTATTGCAAAATAAATTTGAGGCATACAATCTGCCTCTTGGCTGTATTTCCCATGCTCTTAGAGCACAGGCAGGAGGACTTCCGGGGGCATTGTCCAAGGTGGGACTTGATATTTTTGTGGATCCTAGAATTGACGGACCGGGTATCAACGATATTTCTAAGGATGATTCTTTAGTAAAATACGTAGAAGTGGACGGCGAGGAATTTTTGTATTACAAATTGCCTCCAATCAACGTGGCATTGCTTAAAGGAACTGCTGCGGACCACAAGGGAAACATAACTTTTGACGATATGTTTATGTCGGGAGATGCCCTGTCTATTTGTCAGGCAACCAAGGCAAACGGGGGAAAAGTCATTGTGCAGGTGGATCGAATTGTTGGAACTCCGTCAAGACCGAGAAATACCATTATTCCGGGAAGTCTTGTGGATGCCATTGTTGTAGTTGAGCCGGAGCCAAGACATGCCTCTTACGAATCACTTACCGGTAGTTTTGAAATCCCATATTCTCAGTGGCAGGACTGGAGCGAAATGCTGGAAAAGAGAACTTCCACAAAAAGTGCCGTAAATATTCCGGGAAATATTATTGGAAAGCGCGCAGCCATGGAACTTGAGCCGGAGGATATCGTAAACATCGGTGTAGGTATTCCGGAAATGGTTTCAAAATACGCCAGAGAAAGTGGCATTTTGGAAAAAATCACTCTGACGGTGGAATCTGGTGGAGTGGGTGGCTTCCCTGCATCGGGAAAAGTATTTGGAGCCGTTATCGGTGCGGATTCCATGTACGATATGGCAAACCAGTTTGATTTGTATAATCACGGTGGCTTGGATGTTTGTTTCATGGGTGGAATTGAAGTGGACAAATTTGGAAATGTAAATGCCCACAGAGGACCGGGAGCATTTGCGGGAGTCGGTGGATTTGCCAACATTACAGCAAAAACAAAGAAAGTAGTTTTTTGTCTTACCTTCAATACCAAGGGACTTTCCGTAGAAGAGCAGGGGGATAAAGTTACCATTAAGAATGAAGGAACCATCGGAAAATTTGTAGATAATGTAACAAGTATCAGCTTTTCAGCCAAGAGAGCATTGGTAAACAACCAGCAGGTTATTTACGTTACCGAGCGTTGTGTGTTTGAATTGGTGGAAAGCGGATTGAAACTTATCGAAGTGTATCCGGGTATTGATATGCAGAAGGAAATTCTGGACTTATTACCATTTAAAGTGGAAGTGGATGCAAGTTTGTTATAAAAAAAATGAAAAATGTGTCATTCGTCGGAAAAATGTGTCGTTCGTCGGGAAAATCGCAAAAGTGATTCTTTTTGTGATACACTTTTTTGTGTAATAGGAAATTGCGATGAAATTTCCTGTTACGAGGACGAGTCATATTAATTTTCATGGGATGGTTATCGTAAGAAAGCTTTTCAAGTTTATTGCGGTAAACAGGAAAATGAAAAGGAGTAAAATGCAGAAAGGATGAGGCTATCGACAGATAAGAATGAAAAAGAATAGGTCAGAAAAAATGACTGACGTAAAAGAACACTGTTTTAGTGTTAATGATTTGAAAAAAGTGATTTGTAAATGAAAAAGTGAAAAGTAAAAAAGTAACGCGAAAATCGAACGGTTTTGTTGAATAAATCGTTCGATTTTTGACACTCAACGATGCTGTTGACCGATTGATTGTTGTAACATATGAGGAAGAAAAAATGATAGAAAAAGAGGGAACGGCAATAGAAGTAATTCCGGCGTATAAGTTCACGCTTGGCTGAATTTTTGAAAATGATTCCAATTTCTGTAAAATATAATCGTCAAAACAAGAAAAAATAGGAAATATATGTTAATAATGAAAAAAATATTTAAAAAGTGTGTCAAGCGTTTTTGAAAATGTCCCAAAATAATTGAAACATTAGCCCCGGCGTTTTATGCTGGGGCTGTTTTTGTTTTGTGGGC
>CADBNB010000367.1 GCA_902795895.1 uncultured Lachnospiraceae bacterium
ACATGCTTGCAAATGTACAGCTGTTGCAAGGTTTTGCAGATAAGGAAATTTACATGTTTGACCGGGAAGAATGTATGTTTTTACTTCAAAATGGCACTGTTACGTTTCCGAAAGAATGTGTGGGATATTTGTCAGTATTATCTGTTTCTGAAAAGAGTCATGGTGTTACGGAAAGAAACTTAAAATATGAGGTGGAAAATGTAACACTTAGAAGCGATTTTCCGTTAGGCGTCAGCAATGAATTTGTCGGAAAAGAAGCAGAAATTACTGTGAAAAATGGAGATTTGCTTCTTGTATTTGATAAAAATAATCTGGAAAAATTTTTGAAAAACGTAAAAGAAATGTAAAAGGATTTAATGAAATATCTATAGCAATGAAATTGTAAAATCCGTATACTTTAAATAGGGAGTTGTAAAATTTGAAATCTCTTTGTTTCATTTTTCAAAAAGGAGGGGGTTTATGGGAGTAATTGTAGAAAGATGTAATATGCCACTTCGTCAGTTATTAGAACGTGATGGTAAGTTAAGAGATGAAATTGAGGTTATTCTTTCAGAGGAACCGATGAATGTCTGGAACTTAAGTGCATTATCAAGAACATTTCGCCAGATGATGCTTTTGGATAAGGGAAACGGGTTGTCTGCTATTAGTTGTAATGCCATTATGGAGTGTATGGAAGAGCGGGATCAGGAAGATCCGATTTACATGGAAGATGTGTATCCTTATCTGAAACAAAATTATTGGGAAATACACATGAACGAAGTTAGCTATTATAAAGTTCATGTTCAAAACACAAATGAATGGTCAATTTCATTGGATCGTATCGAAAAAGGATATGATGACAGTGAGAGAAAAGATTATTTGGATCTGTTTCCGTTTAAAGAATGCGAAGATGTGGAAGATTGGGAAATAGAAGAACAATGTTATCGTGTCTATTTTGATGCGGAGGATAAGTACAAGCTGTTTATTAAGGATATCCTGCTAGATGGAGAGGCGGATTTGAGTAAAGTTTAGCATTTTACAAGGATGCCGGGTACGTGAGTGTGTCTTGTCAATAGTCGTTATTGGTATTAAATTGCCCGTAAAAGTTAGAAAAAAATCTAACTTTTACGGGCAATTTCAGATTCTTGCAACGACTTTTTTCCGTGTATCCAATTAAGAAATGACATACAAAAAATAATAAAATATCCGACAAAGCTAAGTTTGTCAGGGGTTTGTCCAAAAATAAAGAAACCAAGTATTGCTGCTACAAGTATCTGAAAATAATCATAAATGGATATTTCACTTGCAGGAGCGTATTTATACGCGGTAGTAATGCAGATTTGTCCCAAGGCAGCGGATGTTCCACATAGAATTAGAAAAACGACCTGAATATATGACATTGGTTTAAATTGATATAATGCACCGGGCAAAATTACAACACAGGAAAATACAGAAAAGAAAAATACAATCTTCATGCTGTCACATTTTTGTTTTCCAAGGTATCTGACTGCGGTATAGGCTGCACCAGCCATAATACCGCCGAGAAGCCCGATACAACCAGGAGCAAAGTCCTCAAATTGAAAGCTTGGTCTTATGACTAAAAGGGCACCTAAGAATGCACCAATCAATGTGCAGATTTGACGGAATGAAATTTTCTCGCTTAAAAATAGCAAAGAAAATAGTACCGCTGCAAAAGGGGATACTTTATTTAAGATGTTTGCGTCAGAAACAATCATGTGATCTACTGCATAAAAATTACAAATAATACCACAGGTTCCGCACAAAGAGCGGATGAACAGTGTGGGAATATGTTTCTTCTCATAATGAAAATCTTTCTTGTTTTTTAATAACATGAATAGGGCAATCAATGCTGCAAAAAGATTTCGAAAAAGTGCCTTTTGCATGGTAGGTAAGTCACCTGATAATCTGGAAAAAATGGTCATTGATGCAAAACCAACTCCTGCCATGAGAATAAATAGGATGCCTTTATTTTTTGATGTCATATTATAAACCTCCGGAATTAGGATACTTTTTTACTTAATATGCTAGCACAATGGCGAGGAAAATTCAAATGATGAGGAGCTTTGGCATAGAAATGATGTGTAAAAAATCTCAAGAAAAATGAGAAGTACTATTTTTCCAAAACATCAATGATTTCATGAAATAATTCCAATATTTTTTTGTTTTTATCTAAATCGTATTTATAGATTTCCAATTGTTCCGTAAGAAACTTTATGTGATTTGAAAGTTCTTCGTGTGGATCAAATTTTCGAATGATGATTTCATTTTGAGAATTTGTATATACTTCTACAGGATCGCCATCCTGAATACAACTTGCTCTTCTGAAATCTTTTGGAATAACAATTCTTCCAAGGTGATCAATATGACGGATTACACCGTTTTCGTTGGTCATTTGCATTCTCCTTTCGTAAAATAGAAAAGGAGAGACTTGTGACGTGCACAATCTCTCCTTTGAAATCTAGGTTTATTATAAAGGATGAAACTATAAAAATCAATATGAAAATAAGGCTGAAAAACAAGTCGAAAAATTAGTTGAGATTGTTGATAATTATCAAAAAAAAGGATATACTATATTTAGGGAATTTTTGTAAAGTGAGAGTTTAAAATCAGAATTATAGTTGATGAAATGCTATGAAGGGGAGCAGTTTGTCTTGATTATAATTATTTATAGTTGATTTTTGAATAAATACAAATGAGGGGTTTTTATGAAGGGAAATAATAAGAGGCTATTTGCCTACCTTTTGATGTTGTGCGTATGTATACAATGTTTTACAGGAATTAGTCAGGAAAAAATATATGCAAAAATACAGGCAAATGAAGTGAGAGTAGTTGAGATAGAAGAAACAGAGCTGCCAAGTGAAGCTACGGTAGTTTCTGAAGGCTCGATTACTGCGTTGTATGATAATGTTACTGATATTTATATGTCAGAGGGAGATATATATCAGGTACATCCCAAAATGCTTCCAAAGAATGCAAAGGATCAAATTGCATATGTTGTTTCGGAGTCTGCAATTGCATCTGTCAGTGAAGAAGGTTTGATTCAGGCCTGTAGCAAAGGTGTTACTATTGTTTCTGCAAAGCTTGATAATGGTGCAAAAATAGATTACAGCATACATGTAGGAGATTTGGTAGAAAGCATAAGTTTTTTTAATGTGCAAGATAAAATAACTCTTGTGAAAAATCAAACAAGAAGACTACAGGTAAAAATAACACCGGGGGAAAAGAAAAATGTCGAAGTCAGTTATACTAGTAGCGATGAAAAGATTGTTTCTGTTACCAAAGATGGAGAAATAATTGCTAATAAAATTGGTAATGCCTACATTGAGGCTGAGGCATTGGACGGAAGTAAAGTTACAAAAAAATATTGGTTACGGTAAAGGAAAGAAAGAGCGGAACCGGTTATACAGAAAGCGGATTGACTATTGTTGATAAGTCGAAGCAAAAGTATAGCTATAGCGATATGTGTACAGATATTTCTCAGTTAGCAATGAAATATTCAGATATTTTTAGTTATTCTGTTACAGGAAAATCGTGGGATAATCGGAAGTTATACAAGATTGTTTTTGGAAATCCCAATGCCAAAAAGAAAATATTTGTACAGGCTGCTATACATGGCAGGGAGTATATGACTTCTCAGCTTGTTATGAAACAGT
>CADBNB010000368.1 GCA_902795895.1 uncultured Lachnospiraceae bacterium
ATACATTTTCCGCCATGTCCTGTACTTGTTTTAACTGTTCTTTGTCCATAATGGCTGTAATCTTATCTACTTTATTCCACACAGCTCCTTTTAATATACGCACGGCCTCCTCATGTTTCGGATACCCCATGGAAACGCATATCATAAAACGGTCCAATTGGGATTCCGGTAGCATCTGGGTACCTGACGAGCCAATAGGATTTTCGGTAGCAATAACAATAAAAGGCTCCGGTATTTTTCTTGTGGTCCCATCTACACTTACCTGCCTTTCCTCCATTACTTCCAACAAAGCAGATTGTGTTTTTGGGGATGTACGGTTGATTTCATCACCTAAAAACAAATTACAAAACACTGCCCCTTCTCTATATTCAAATTCTCCTGTTTTCTCATTGTACATAGAAAATCCAAGCAAATCACTTGGCAACACATCCGGTGTAAACTGAATACGCTTACTGTTTAGGGATAATACTTTTGCAAACGTTGACGAAATGGTAGTCTTTCCCACTCCCGGAATGTCCTCTAACAAAACGTGTCCTCCGGCAATAATAGCCGCAAACACTTTCTTTGTCACGTCTTCTTTTCCTATTACGATTTGGTTAATCTGTGTTAACACCTTTTCTAATTCCTCATATACTCCCATATTTCTTCCTCACTTTTAGAAAAAAAGACAAGTAACAAATACCTAAATGATACTTATCCTTGTCTAACTTTTACCACGCCTAACTGGCTACATATTTTATGATTACTGTTGAATCTCAACACTAACCTTTTTGTCTTCTTTAGAAGCTGCTGCTTTTGTCACAGTACGAATTGCTTTTGCAATACGCCCCTGCTTTCCAATCACTTTACCCATATCATCTTCAGCAACGCTTAATCGAATCACTACTTCATCTTCATTTGTAGTTTCTTCCACAACAACTGCACTTGGATCATCTACCAATGCCTGTGCAATTACTTTGACTAATTCCTTCATCCCTACTCACCTCCGACTATTTCTCCTCTATTATAACACATGTCAGTACCAAAGTGCAAAGCACATTAGCACTGACATGCAAATACATTACATAATTCCAGCAATTTTCAAAAGCTTTCCTACTGTATCTGTTGGTTTAGCACCGTTTGCAAGCCACTTCTTAGCAGCTTCTTCGTTTACGTTAAATACGCTTGGGTCCTGATTTGGATCATAAGTACCGATTTCCTCGATAAATCTACCATCTCTAGGTGATCTTTCATCAGCAACTACGATTCTATAGAAAGGAGACTTCTTCTGTCCCATTCTCTTTAATCTAATCTTTACCATCTTGATTTCACCTCCTTAGTGTTATCCTATCTATATAGCAATGCAAATGCACGACTACGCAATGATTATTCAGAAGCTCTTCGCTTCCATATTACCGGTCAAACTTCCCGGTCTTACATACCAAATGGTAATTTGAACTTACCACGTTTCTTTCCTGACATCATGCCAGACATCTGTTTCATCATCTTGCGGGACTGTTCAAAGTTTTTCACCATACGGTTTACTTCTGCAATATCCACACCGGCACCTTTTGCAATTCTCTTCTTGCGGGAAGGATTTAAAATGTCAGGGTTGCTTCTTTCTTCTTTTGTCATAGAGTGTATCATAGCTTCCACACTCTTTGTGGCATCCTCAGGTATCTCAAGATCCTTCGGAATCCCCATATTAGGAAGCATACCAAGAATTGAAGTCAATCCACCAAGCTTCTTCATCTGATTCATCTGATCTAAAAAGTCGTTAAAATCAAACTCTGCTTTACGAATTTTCTTTTCTAATTCTTTCGCCTTTTCCTCATCAATCTCAGCCTGTGCCTTATCGATGAGGGTAAGAATATCACCCATTCCTAAAATACGGGATGCCATACGATCCGGATAAAACTGTTCCAAATCTGTAAGTTTCTCTCCTGTACCGATATAAAGAATAGGTTTTCCGGTAACGGCACGAATTGACAATGCCGCACCACCTCTGGTATCACCATCCAATTTTGTCAAGATGACACCGTCAATATTTATCTTCTCATTAAAGGTCTGTGCTACATTTACAGCATCTTGACCTGTCATGGAATCTACAACTAAAATACTCTGATCTACATCAATATTTTCTCTGATTTCGATCAACTCATTCATCATGTCTTCATCTACATGCAAACGTCCTGCCGTATCGATGATTACGATGTTATTTCCATTGCTTTTAGCATGCTCAATAGCTGCTTTTGCAATGTTTACAGGCTTGTGACCGTCTCCCATGGTAAACACAGGAACTCCCTGCTTTTCACCGTTTATCTGTAACTGCTGGATAGCTGCCGGTCTATAGATATCGCAGGCAACGAGCAAAGGCTTTCTACCTTTTTTCTTAAACTGTCCTGCAAGTTTTGCAGTAGCGGTAGTTTTACCTGCACCTTGAAGACCACACATCAAAATAACGGTAATCTCACTGGATGGCTTTAATGCAATCTCAGTAGTCTCGCTTCCCATAAGCTTAACCATCTCTTCGTTTACAATCTTAATAACCATCTGTCCCGGTGTCAGACTGCTCATAACGTCCTGACCGATTGCGCGCTCCTGAACTGCTTTGATGAAGTCCTTTACTACTTTAAAGTTAACGTCAGCCTCAAGCAACGCAAGTTTAACCTCGCGAAGAGCAGCCTTAACATCACTTTCTGACAATCGTCCCTTACCACGTAAGTTCTTAAAAACGTTTTGTAATTTATCTGTTAAACTATCGAATGCCAAACTGTCTCCTCCTTTGCTATAACATCTCTAAAATGTGATTGGATATATTTTCAATCTCGTCCACTTTAGATATATTATTTGTTGCTTTCATGTCCATGGCAATCATGTGTATCTTATTCACATGTTCCTTGGTCTGTCGAAACTTTTCAATCAAATGAAGTGCATCTTCATAACGTTCCAATTCCTTGCTGCATCTTTTTACAATATCGTGAACTCCCTGTCTCGACATACCCTGTTCACTGGCTATCTCGCTCAGTGAATAGTCATTTAACACATAATCTTCGAAAATGGTACGTTTGTGTTCTTTTAATAATGCACCGTAAAAATCATACAAAAGGGAAAGCTCAAAAATCTGGTTCAGAGCTTCCTTATTCTGTTGTCCCTGTTCCATCGTCATTTTATCACCTTCAACAATCTGTGTAATCTTTATCATATCATTTTAAGGTGTTAAGTTTTTTTCTTTACACCAACATTAGGTAGTATATATCAATTCTTTTCGCCTGTCAAGTTTTTTTATTGACAAGTTATTAGTTTCTTTAAATCCATTTTTTCCATCTTATTTCCTAAAAACAAACACCATAAA
>CADBNB010000369.1 GCA_902795895.1 uncultured Lachnospiraceae bacterium
GAGGAAATTGCTTATTTGAACGGATGGATTTCAAAAGAAAAATTGGAAGAAATCTATGAAACATATAAGAAAAATCAGTATGGTGCTTATTTGAAAGATGTCATTGACGGAAAATATTTGATTTAATATTGTTTTTTGCACCGAAAAAAATGTATAATCTGAACATGTTATTTGTTCATTTATGAAAGGAAAGATATTATGAAAGTACTCATTACAGGTGGAGCAGGATTTATTGGTGGAAACTTTGTTCATCATATGGTAAACAAATATCCTGATTATGAAATTGTGAATTTGGATTTATTGACTTATGCAGGTAACTTGGAAACTTGTAAACCGGTAGAAAATAAACCGAATTATAAGTTTGTTCGTGGAGATATTGCAGACCGCAAGTTTATTATGGATTTATTTGAAAAAGAGAAGTTTGATGTTGTAGTAAATTTTGCTGCAGAAAGTCATGTAGACCGTTCAATTTCAGATCCTGGCATATTCGTGCAGACAAATGTTTTAGGAACAACTGTTTTACTTGATGCATCAAAAGAATATGGTGTAAAGCGTTATCATCAGGTTTCTACAGATGAGGTTTATGGTGACCTTCCACTTGACCGCCCTGATTTATTCTTTACAGAAACTACACCACTTCACACATCAAGTCCATATAGTTCAAGTAAAGCAAGTGCAGATTTATTTGTATTGGCTTATCATAGAACATACGGATTGCCAGTAACAATCTCACGTTGTTCAAATAACTATGGACCATATCATTTTCCAGAGAAGTTGATTCCGCTTATGATTAGTAGAGCATTGGCTGATGAAGAACTTCCTGTATACGGTAAAGGTGAAAATGTAAGAGACTGGTTGCACGTATCTGACCATTGTCAGGCAATTGATTTGATTATTCACAAAGGAACAGTTGGTGAAGTTTATAACGTGGGTGGTCACAATGAAAGAACAAATTTAGAAGTAGTACAGACTATTTTGAAAGCATTGGATAAACCGGAAAGTCTTATTAAATATGTAACAGACAGACCAGGTCACGACCTTCGTTATGCAATTGATCCTACAAAGTTAGAAACAGAGTTAGGATGGAAGCCACAGTATACATTTGATACTGGTATTAAGCAGACAATTCAGTGGTACTTGGATAACAAAGATTGGTGGCAGAATATTTTATCTGGTGAATATGCAAATTACTTTGATAAAATGTACGGAAATCGTTTATAACTAGGGAAAGATATTGCTCTTGATTGATGTTATGGGAGATATATCTTACTGTTCAGTAAAATTAAATTAAATAAAATCATTAGCATGATTTTCAAGAAAGAAGGAAATACATGAAAGTATTAGTTACAGGTGTAAAAGGACAGTTAGGTTATGATGTAGTAAAAGAACTTGAAAAAAGAGGACATACCGCGGTGGGTGTTGATATTGAAGAAATGGACATTACAGATGCTACAGCTGTAGATACCGTGATTACACATTCTATGGTTGATGCTGTAATTCATTGTGCAGCTTACACTGCAGTAGATGCTGCGGAAGACAATGTAGGAATCTGCAATAAGATCAACGCTGTTGGTACTGAGAACATTGCGAAAGTATGTAAAAAGTTAGACATAAAAATGATTTATATCAGTACTGATTATGTTTTTGACGGTCAGGGTACTCGTCCTTGGGAGCCTGATGACAAGATTACAGAACCGCTCAATGCATATGGTAATTCAAAATACTTAGGTGAACAGGCTGTTCAAAGATATCTTGAAAAGTATTATATTGTTCGTATTGCATGGGTTTTTGGTATGAATGGCAAAAATTTCGTTAAGACAATGCTTCGAGTAGGACGCGAAAACGGTATGGCAAAAGTTGTAAATGATCAGTTCGGTTCGCCAACTTATACTGCAGATCTTTCGATATTATTGTGTGATATGGTAGAAACCAGTCGTTATGGTATTTACCATGCTACAAATGAGGGATTTTGTTCTTGGTTTGAGTTTACTTGTGAAATATTCAGACAGGCAGGACTTGAAGTGCCAATTACGCCGGTTAGCAGTGATGAATTTCCAACAAAAGCAAAAAGACCTGCAAATAGTCGCATGAGCAAAGAAAAACTTGTGGCAAACGGTTTTAGAAAATTACCAACATGGCAGGATGCAACAGCAAGATATGTCAAATTATTATTAGAAAAAGAAAAAGAAGAACAAAAAAACAGTTAGTTTTGTGTTTTTGACATTTTTTTGATTTATATTTAGCGATAAATCATCATAAATATTTGGTAGAATTAAAAAGTGAGGAATAATCATGGGAAAAATTACAGTTACAAGATGTGATATTGAAGGTTTGTGCGTTATTGAGCCAACAGTGTTTAAAGATGAAAGAGGTTTCTTTATGGAAACTTATAATCAAAATGATTTTACTGAAGCAGGATTAGATATGGTATTTGTTCAGGATAACCAGTCTATGTCTACAAAAGGTGTTCTTAGAGGACTACATTTTCAGAAAAATTTTCCACAAGGAAAACTTGTTCGTGTAGTACGTGGAGCTGTATTTGATGTTGCGGTTGATTTGAGAAAATCATCTAAAACTTTCGGTAAATGGTTTGGTGTTGAACTTTCAGCTGAGAACAAAAAGCAGTTTTATATTCCGGAAGGATTTGCACATGGATTTTTAGTGTTATCAGATGAAGCTGAGTTTGTATATAAGTGTACAGATTTCTATCATCCAAATGATGAAGGTGGTCTTGCATGGAATTGTGAAGAAATTGGTGTTCAATGGCCAATTGAAGAAGGCATGGAGTTGATTATTTCTGAGAAAGATCAGAATTGGAAGGGACTATCTGATACGATGAAGGAGTTCTCTTTCAAATAATCGGGAGGAATTATGGAACAGGATAAGATACAATCAAAAAAGAAAAGTGTTTATTTGGCGTTTATTTGTATGATTGCTTTATTTGTAGTGGCCGGAGCAATATTTTGTTGGTATTGGTTTGGTAAGAAAAACAACAATAAACGCCTTGTGAATAACGATAATGTTTTGATTTCCGTTGGAAATGACAAATTTTCTTTAGCGGACATCATGTATTATATTTTTAGTGAAGAAGAGATTGGAGCTTATTATGATTCCATTTTTCAAGCTAATGATATGGGCTCATATTGGAATTCTCCTGATGAAGAACAGGACAATAAGACTGGAGAAGAACTTGCCAAGGAGTCAATACTTGAGTCTGTGAAACAAGATTCGGTTTTGTATCAGGAAGCGATTAAGGCAGGATATTCATTGTCAGATAATGAAAAAAAAGATGCTAAAAATAATTATGATGATTTTATTGCCGATTTAAGTGAAAAACAAAAGAAGATTAGTGGAATGGGCGAAGAACTTCAGAGATACTTCGAAAGAGAAATAATCTTGAATAGATACAAAGATGATATTATTAATTCCTCTGGTTTTGATTATGATAAGGCGATAGCATCTATTTCCAAAGATGATTATAGAGAATATGATTTTGAGTGTTTTCTTGTGTATAATACAGATGATAATGATGATCCGTATTCTCAGGAAAAAATGACTTCTATTTTGAACCGGTTAAACGAATTAAAATCTCAAATTACCGCTGATAATGATATGGAAAGTCTTATCACCGAAGAAGATGATGAATACTTAGATTTTTCAGATGAATGTATTGTTGAAAACGATGGAGAGGACTTTGGAACATACAAAGGTGTTGATATTGATGCAGCAATTAAAAGTATGGAAAATGGTCAGGTCTCTGAAGTGTTTGAGTTGGAATATGGCTATATGGTAGTTCGTATGAACGATAATAATAGTTCCACTGCTTATGATGAAGCCTGTGATGAGGTTATGTCTAATGGTGAAAAAACAGCAATTGAAGACAAATATAAAGAGGTTGAAAGCTTATATAAAATTTCTGTGAGTGATAAGTGGGATGAAATTGTGATTGGTCATATTGTTTATGAAGAAAATTCAGATTCTTCGAAAGTTGTTGATATGCCTGATGATGAGGATACAATTGACGAATAATTTTCGGCGCTGTTTTAAGAGCACTGAACTGGTTTTGAATGAATTAAAGTAGATTGAAATTCTTAAATAAATCGAAATATAAGGCTCGGTTAATACCGGGCTTTATTTTGTAATAGGAAATTGCGATGCAATTTCCTATTACAAAAAAACGCTCCGCGAGGATGTGCAGACCGCGGAGATGGAGTTAATTGCTGCGCAATACCGCGGTCGCGCTAGAGTTTCAAGAAAATGAAGGATTTTAA
>CADBNB010000370.1 GCA_902795895.1 uncultured Lachnospiraceae bacterium
AAAGACCCAGATAGGATTTGGTGTATAATGAAACACAGGTGAAAAAGAGGACATTGCTGCCTAAATACACTCCTGTAATACACGCTATCATTTTTGGTCCTACATTTCGTTTTACTGATTGGATGACAGCATAACACGATATAATTGCAAGAACTAAATTCGGCAATAGGGAAAATAAGTCATCGCGTGTAAAGCCGACGCTGGTGAAAGTGCTGTTCATAAGTACTTTCACATAGAATGGGAGTTTAATGGCTAATTGGTTTAAATATAAAAATGCGGCAATACTATATAAAGCTGTTTGAATGCGGGCTGTTTTTCCACTTTCAATCACCGGTTGTTTTTCGGCGAAGTCTTTCCAGTCATCTCCGGAAACAAGCTCATCAATACTTACATTTAAATAATCTGCAATTTTCTTTGTGGTCATAAGATCAGGATATCTTGAACCACATTCCCATTTGGATACGGCTTGGCGTGTGACATATAAATGGTCTGCAAGGGTTTGTTGTGTCATTCCTTTTTCTTCTCTTAATGATTTTAGTTTTTCTCCAAATTCCATAAAAAATTCCTTTCCTTTCAAATTATTTGCGGATGAAAAATCTTTATGTAGTGAAATGTATTACAAAAGTAATGGGAAATAAAGATTTACCATCAAATATAACAGTTGTCTTCGAAGAACTTATGTTGGCATATAGCTGTCTGCCACTTGCAGATTTATTGTATTGGATTTGATAAAAAACCACAAGCAACACCTTAAAAATGTGTGTAGACAGAGTGGCTACATGGCGTATTTTCAAGGAAAAACGATGATTAGGGGGTTGTGATATTTTTGCTTCTCCTATATACTTGTTTTATGTGAAATTATGAAATTGTGAGGTTGTTATGCAGAATTAAGAGCAAACTATCACGAATTTCTTGTATAAAAAGACTTCGGGAGAACATTGCAATGTATGGGAGGCGTTAAGAATGTGCAAGCATAATATTATTGGGATAAAGAAATCTGACAAAGACTTTATGGAGCAAAAGGGTTTTGATTTCTTTTTTGACAATCAGGAAATACATTATTATTGCAAGACAGTATGTGATTGTAATTCAGTTGTCGGATTTTTGGCTGATTATGAAGGAAAGTTTGAAGATTATTTTTTGGATGTGCAGAATAAAGAAGAAAAATGGCGTTCGTATATTACTTCCAAGGAATATAGGCTTAGAAAAAAACAATATATTAAGATATATAATAAATATTTAAAGATAGTAAATGGGTTTGAAGAAAAAATGATGGATGAGATATGGGATAAAGAATTATCTGTAGAAGAGGAAGCAAAAGAAACTGAAAAAGTTAAAAAAGAAATGGAGCAACATTATATAGAGTTAAATAAAAACAAGGAGTATGTTAAGGCTCGAAAACAGTTCGAAGATCACATTAATGACAATAAGGAATTATTGGATATTATGTCGTTTGAAGCCTGTGAAAAATCGAAAGAAGACAGTGAAGATGATGAAAAGCTAAGAAAAAGGTTAATAGTGGAAGGTGAGGAGCTTTTAAAAGAACTACGAATATTGAAAGAAAAATTTTCGATTGTGTATTTTGGACAGATTTGGAATGAAGAAGATGACACACTAAAAGAAAAAAAACAGTTAGGTATAGATGAAATGGACATAGAGGAATTACTTCATTTGAAGCTTGGAGAAATTATAACAATTGTTTAAATAACATAACCCTTGCGGCTTTTAGAAATAAAAATATTGGAAAAATTAGAGATGGAGGAAAAATATGTGGCGTATTAAACAGATTTTTGACGGAGATTATGGCTGTGAGGAAATGACAAATGGAAGGGCGAAGGTTTCTGTTACTTTAGTGGATGAACAAGGGGAAGAAAGTTTTCTTACGGTGGAGGATGCATGGCTTTTAAAGAAAGGCTTGGATGAAGGAGATTGTTGGCCTTATAAATTCTTTGGAGCAGAGAAAGCTTCTATTTGGGTTGATAACAAAGAATTTTCGGGGATTCATACGCCATACGATTTGTATGATGCCCTTTCAAAGATTTGGTGCGAGAAAACCTGTGCACCAAGATTGAGAGCGAGTTGGACAAAGGAAAATATGACTATGGGGCAATGTTCCATTACCGCCTTTTTGACACAGGATGTTTTTGGTGGAAAGGTGTATGGGATGCTAAGAAGTGGTGGAAATTATCATTGTTTTAACGTGGTTGGAAATTGTAAATTTGATCTTACTTCGGAACAGTTTGGTGATGAAACACTGGATTATGAAAATGTGGTAGAACAATCACGGGAAGTGCATTTAAAAGCAGAAAAGCTGGAGCGGTATGAATATTTGAAAGCCTGTTTAAAAGAAATGTGTCTGGAAATGAACAAAAAGCAGGAATGATAACTTAGGGGACGAAAGTTCATGGAAAAAAGCAGGAATAGTCTTGATGATATGGGCATTTGGTGTCCGTATTTTGTCATGATATGTTACGGTTGTAAAAATAATAATTGACAGAAAAACGATAACTGAAATAAAAGGGGAGTATCATGAAGTATTTAACAGTAAAGGAAGTCAGCGAAAAGTGGGATATAACACCGAGAAGAATATGTATCTTGTGTAAGGAAGGTCGAATCGACGGGGCAATAAAGCAGGGGAAAATTTGGATGATACCTGCATTTGCAAAGAAACCGGAGGATGGAAGATGCCATGAGATAGGGGAGAAAAAGCAGCCCATCACATTGCTTTTAAATTCTACATATTGCGAATATAAAAACGAGGGGCAATATTCGAAGTTAGATTGGCAATTGTGTGAGGCGCGAAGAAAATATTTGGAAGGGGAACTTGAAGAATCCAAGAAAATGCTTCGAAGTTTTATAAAAAATTGTAACGAACCTCATTATCTTGTAGTTGCATATGATTACATGAAAATTGTGGCTGCGGCAAGAGGTGAGAAGGATTTGGCGATTAATAGCAGGTTAAAGGTTATTTCCTTGATAAAAAAAGAAATTCCTGGATACAGCATGGAGGAATTTTTGTTGGCAAAGCCGGAAAATCCCCTGCATAAGGATTTAAATTATATTTTGAATATCAATGAGGCTGATTATTGGGAGTGCCTGCCTATTTTGAGCCTGATGGAAATGAAACGACATTTGAATTATATTTTACAAAAAGGAGAAACTCAGGATTTGACATTTATGGAACTTGTCTGCCATGAGTTAACCTATAAACAGTGTCCGGAAATATTGACGTTTTACCATGTAATTTTATCCGTATATTACAATATTACGGGAAATGATAGTTTGAGTCATAAACATCTAAATAGAGCCCTTAGTATTGCGTTGCCGAGAAAATGGTATATGCCATTTGTAGAATATCGCTTAGGGGTAGATATGGATTATATCAAAGAAATGGATGAGGAAAGTTATAATATAATCAGAAAAATGAGTCGTGAGGTATTGGAAAACAATACAAATAGTGATTTTCTGTCTGAAGTGATTGGAGGATTTGCAGATTATTCGAATTTTATTATACAAATTGGATTTCAGATTGCCCAGGGAAAAACAAACGAAGAAATATCGGAGTATTTGGGGATTTCTATGTATATGCTAAAGAAACATATCAGCATTATGTATGATTTATGCGGTGTATCTTCCCGTAAGGAGCTTGGAGAAAATTTAAAAGGAAAATTCAAAGTTTGATTGTTCTTTTTAAAGAATAATAGAAAAGGAAGTGGGAAAAACTGTAATTATGCTTGATGACATGATTTTGTTAAGTCAGTGAAATTTTAAAATCCATATTTTTTGGGTAAAATTTGTACTAAATCCGGTGGCATATGGGTTTAGTAAATTGGAAAAAATATGGTAATATGTATGTGTGGAGATAATAAAAAGATAATTTGTTATTCGAAATGGTAACCGTTTTGATAAGTCCATTCGTAGAGTTGCAGAGGACGGTTACGGAAATCCTTTTTGATGATTAGTTTGTTTTATAGATTGTTACCTTGGAAAAGCCTGGTATGCATTTGCATATCAGGCTTTCGCCCTGTGTGCCGAGCATGGCACTAATCTAGCTAGTGAAAGTCTAGTCACGGGTATTTACCGCCAAGTGTAGTGAACCACAAGTTGGTATC
>CADBNB010000371.1 GCA_902795895.1 uncultured Lachnospiraceae bacterium
AGTTTGGTACCATAACTAAAGCGTCAAACTGATGAGCAAGTGCCATACATTCTGTAGAATCAGCAATCAAATCTCTTGTTACCAAAGAATATTTCATTCCTGTGTGTCCCATGGCAATACCGTCACATACGGCAATTGCAGGGAATACGATTGGAGTACCGCCTGCCATGGCAACTCCCATTTTAACTGCTTCTACAATTTTATCAATATTCATGTGTCCTGGTACGATTTCGTTGTATGAACTTACGATACCTACCAATGGTTTCTGTAATTCTTCTTCTGTTAATCCCAATGCATTGAACAACGATCTCTGTGGTGCTGTTGCAATGCCCTTCTTTACTGCATCACTCTTCATAATGTTATTTTCCTTTCTTTTTCTTATTTTTCCCACTTAAATTTTATAAATCTGTTACCTGCATAAGTGAGTTTACCCTCTAATCCAGCCTTTAATTCGACAAAAACTTCATGCATCACTTCAAAATCAAGAAGTTCCTCTTCCTCTATCGTCTTAAAACGTACATAATATCTTCCGTTTTTCTCCCACTTTTCATAAAAGCAGGCTCTCTTTTTTTGTTGATCACCTTTTTTAAATAAACTAAATACGCTCACAGATTAAATCACCCATCTTTACTGTTCCAACCTGAGTTTTTCCCTCAGACATAATATCAACTGTTCTATATCCATCCTTAAGCACTTTCTTAACTGCTGCTTCAATGGCATCTGCTGCCTCATCCAAATCAAATGAGAAACGAAGCATCATAGCTGCTGAAAGAATAGTAGCAATTGGATTTGCCTTGTCCATTCCTGCAATATCAGGTGCAGAACCATGACTTGGCTCGTATAATCCAAACTTTGTCTCGTTTAATGAAGCAGAAGACAACATACCGATAGAACCTGTTACCATAGATGCCTCATCTGACAAAATATCTCCAAACATATTCTCTGTTAAAATAACGTCGAACTGCTTTGGATCACGTACTAACTGCATTGCACAGTTGTCAACCAACATATGCTCATAAGAAACTTCCGGATAATCCTTGGCAACTTCCTCTACAACTTTTCTCCAAAGTCTTGAAGAGTCAAGTACATTTGCCTTATCTACGCTAGTTACCTTTTTATTTCTCTTCATAGCAATGTCAAAACCACGCTTAGCAATTCTGCGGATTTCATTTTCATCATATGTAAGTTCGTCATACGCCTTCAAAACGCCGTTTTCTTCTACGGTTTTACGAGCACCGAAATACAATCCTCCGGTAAGTTCACGCATAATCATCATATCAAAACCACCTTCTGTGATTTCAGCTTTAAGAGGACATGCTCCCTTTAATTCGTCATACAAATATGCAGGACGAAGATTTGCAAATAAGTTCAAAGACTTACGAAGTTTCAAAAGTCCTGCCTCCGGTCTCTTAGAAGGCTCTAATTTATACCATGGAGATGTACTTGTGTTTCCACCAATGGCTCCTAACAATACTGCATCGCTTGCTTTACATGTTGCAATGGCCTCATCTGTCAATGGTTCTCCACAAGCATCAATTGAGCATCCGCCCATCAATACATCTGTGTAAGAAAGAGAAAAACCAAACTTTTCTCCTGCTTTATCCAATACCTTCTGCGCTTCTGTTACAATCTCAGGACCAATTCCATCGCCCTTGATCACTGCTACTTTAAATTCCATGCTCAAAACTCTCCTTTGTTTCATTACTATAGAACGAAAACGCCTTGCGTCTTCAATTCCCAATTACCTTTCAGTATACTCTTTACTTCTATATATTGTCAAGACAGCACAGTTTTCCCTTGGCGAACGCTGACCGCTTAAAAACAGCTTCCGATCGCAATTTCCTATTACATAAAAAAGTAGAGCCTAGGCTCTACTTTAATCTTATAGCATCGTGTATGTAAATCGTTTGTTTTTTTCTAACTCTTCTTTGTACTTCTTTATATAGTACTTTGCCATATTCAGGTTCTGCTCGGAATAATTGCCGCACTGTTCCGGTGCTGCCCCCGGAATTTCACCCTCAAAGTCAATAATAAACTGACACATAGAAAGCACAAGTTCCAAAATATCTTCGGATGTCAAATCACCAAACATTACAATATAACATCCGGTACGACACCCCATTGGTCCAAAGTACACAATCTCATCTTTTCTATCACTATTTCTCAAATATGTTGCACCTAAATGTTCAATAGTGTGAAGTGCCGGCATATCAATCACCGGTTCTCTGTTTGGTGCTGTGATTCTCATATCGAAGGAAGTGATGACACATCCATTTTTTTCATCTCTTCTTGATACGTATAAACCGGGGAACAATTTCAAATGATCCACCGTAAAACTTGCAATACGTTTCATACTCCTCAACCTTTCTGCTGGTTCCTTTTCTTATAACGCGATTGCCGCGTCTATCTCTGCTTCAATAATCTTTTTCATTTCATCATCATATGCCACAAGAACTACTTCTTCCATAGTTTTAGGGTTCGCCTCCAGATAGCGATATATCGTGCGTACCGCAATTCGTTCTGCCTGTTGAAGCGGATATCTGAATACCCCTGTGGAAATGGCTGGAAATGCAATCTTACGAATTCCATTTTCTGCTGCTAAACTCAAAGAATTGTAATAACAGTTTGCAAGCTGCTCTGCTTCTTCCGCTCCTCCACCGTTCCAAACCGGTCCCACCGTATGAATAACATATTCACAAGGCAAATCATATGCCTTTGTCATCTTAGCATCTCCGACCTCACATCCTCCAAGAGTTCTACACTCTTCTAACAACTGTGGTCCCGCAGCCCTATGTATGGCCCCATCAACGCCACCGCCACCCAGTAATGAAGTATTTGCTGCATTAACAATAGCGTCAACAGAATCTAATGTTGTAATATCACCTTTTACTACTTTAATCATCTTTCCTCTCCTTTTCACTCTGTGAAACACCATGATATTATAACACATTTTTCCATATACCAACTATAAAAATTTAAATTTTTTATATTTTTTTTGTAAATCTAACCTTGTTAGTCAACGCTTACTCTTCAAAGATACGCTTATAATCATATTCTCCGTTTCTTTCATTTTTATCTGCCTCACAGTTTGGTATTAATTGGATTCTTTTCACCACCAATTACTTATGTGCATTTTGTATTTTTTCAACTCAATTTATCATGCAAATTGCACATATTCAACCTTAAAACTGAACCGTCCCACTATTTTTTTCGATATAACATATGTAGAGTTTTCTATTATGAAAGATTAATGTATTTGACGAGATAATCCTTCATCATTTTTTGAAATATTCTCCCAGAGCTTTTATACAAGAACTTTGAGAGAACATTAAAATCAGGAGGTACTTATATGAAACATTTAAAGAAAATACTAGTTTGTATACTAATTTTAAGTCTAAATGTAACGATTTTTTCGAATGAAACTTTGGCAGCCAAAAAGACACAGCCGACTATTACTTCCAAACGAGAGATTTTCCTTGGTGACACTGCCGTTATAAAAATAAATAAACAAAATACAAAGATTAAATCCCTGTCTTGGGCATCTTCAAATTCTAAAATAATAAAAGTTAAAAAGAATGGCACTTACACCTCACTTGTAAAAACATATAAAATTGGCAGAACTACTGTTACCGCAAAAGTAAAATACGTTTATAAAAAGAAAACATATACGTTTGTCCTTGTATGTCAAATTATCGTATATGACGAAAATACATACCCTGGTGTGACAAAAACAACGAAACCGTATGTAGTCACAGATCACCCAACCACTTGGCATCCGCCTACACCTACACCAAAACCGGATCCTGGTTATATATACTTTACAGCCGATCCTACAAATCTTCCAACAGAGGTACCGCCGTTTCTTACAGCAATACCAACCGTAACAGATGCACCAACCAATGTACCAATGCCAACAATTGCAGTATATTCACCAATACCGACAATTTCAGCAACTCCTACGGCTACGGTATCAGCGACAGCTTCTGTATCACCTGCACCTACGGTAACAGCTTCAGTTACACCACGTGCAACAACTGGAACTGTCACTCCTACTCCTACGGCATCAACTGCCGTAAGTCCAAGCGCAGTAACTGCAAGTCCCGGAGCCGCAACCGGTTCTTCAGGTTCTGGTGGTTCAGCAACTGGAAGTAGTACAAACCTGCATTTATTATTGCCGAAGGAAACACAAAAGCCAAAATCACCAATTCCTGACTCGGATGAGCCTAAACGACGCACAGCTATTTCTATCTTGTTCTTCCGTCGGGATTGGTAAAATTCTTAGGAAAATTACATCATAATTTTTATAACACAAAAGAAGCCATAACTTTGATTTCCACCAAAGTATGGCTTCTTTCATTTATTTTTACTCATATCTGAGTGCTTCAATCGGATCCATTTTCGCTGCTTTATTTGCCGGATAATATCCAAAGAATAAACCAATCACCATTGAAAATCCTACCGAAACGAGAATTGCTACTACAGGCACGGTTGCCGAATAACCTAAGATTTCTGAAGCCACAGCTCCAATACCAAAGCCAAGGAGTATTCCTAAAATTCCGCCTGTGAGACACATAATCATTGATTCCACAATAAACTGTACCCGAATAGAGCCGTTCTTCGCTCCTAAAGCCTTTCTTGTTCCAATTTCTCTCGTTCGTTCGGTAATGGATACCAACATAATGTTCATTACACCAATTCCGCCTACCAAAA
>CADBNB010000372.1 GCA_902795895.1 uncultured Lachnospiraceae bacterium
CCAGATAATTGCAGAAAGAACAAGCATGAGCAACCGAGTTAAGAACGGTTGCTCTTGTTGTCAATATACTCACTGTGGAGCGTTTACCATAATTCAGTGATGGATAATCCAGATGTCATTAATGCTACAATTATAGATTTCATAGAAAATGTAGGATAATCGTTTAAGAATGTGATAACAAATATGTGAATGAAATCAATACAATTGATGTGGTAAAAAATAGAGATAACTCTTAAAAGTTAAGAAAAAAGGAAAAGACTCTTTACAAAAATTATAAACACTGTTAAAATCCCATCTTTGACACTTTGATGAATAATAAACAGCCGTAACCCTAGTATTTATAAGGGATGTGGCTGCTTTGCGTTTCGTAACGATATGTGCTATTTTTTACTTTCTGTGCTTTTTTTAGTATTTTTTATAATAGTACTCATAGTTGCTTTTGTTATGAATTCATAATCCGTTCGAAATCCAAAAGTATTATGCAGGGCATCAGTTAAGTCTGTTCTTTTGTATGATGGAATATATCCGCTGTTTCCGGACAATAAAGACATCTACATATTTCTAATGGTTTCAAGTATTTTTTCGCATGTATATTGGTTATCCAATTTTTTTTCGAGTAGTCTATAAACTAACAGACTTATGTAACATGTTAGAAAATGAGCTTTTATTCTATCATCTCTTCTTACATAAACAGGTCGTGCTTTGAAGTCGGTTTTCATAATTCGAAAGTTTTCTTCGATTTCCCAACATTGTTTATTTATTTTCAAAATTTCTTCTACATTATCTTCTAGATTTGTTATTACAGCGTAAAAACCATCGTATTTTGCTTCTTCTGCAATTCTATTCTGATCTAATTCATAAATCGTTTTTTCAGCAATCTCACCATCTGAGGTACAGTTGGTTTCTTTCACAAATCTGGTTGGGGCATTTTGTGTTTTTCCTTTTCTTTTTTTGATTTTTCCATCTACAATTTTTTGAGCCCGATCAAGTTGTCTGCTTCTTATTTTTTGTTGGTCTGCCTTGTATTTAGGTGAATAAGTAACTATGATTGTCTCATCTATATCACCGGAAACAACTGGTATCTCTTTGTAATAAATTGAATTATAAACGGTTTCATCTGTTTCATCTAATGTGCGAATATCAATAAATTTAGATGAACCAATCTTTTTAAATTGTGTTGGTTCGATCAGAGTTTACAATAATCCCAAAGGGGCGTACCCTCTGGGATTTATTAGTTGAAAAAATTCATGTTGAGGTATGCATCATCTAAATCATCTTGTGCAATTCCCAAATAACGTTTCGTAACTCGATAATTAGCGTGGTTATATACATCCATAATAATGACAGGTGAGACAGATTGACTTGACCATGCATGATATCCCCATGTTTTTCTTAAACCGTGACAGGCAATTTTTGCATCAATTCCTAAATTCTTACATGTATTATTCATTATTCGCCATGCCTGTTGTCTTGTAATTGGTGAAGAATCTCCATTTCTGCTGGCGAAAATCCATTTGCCTTTTCGATAGGGGTAATAAAGACGTAACGCATCAATTGCACATTTGTTTAAAGCGATGGTTTTCGTTTTATTTGTTTTTTGTTCTGTTATGGTAAGGTGGGTATGAAATTGGTGATGTTTTTCATCGTAGACATCTGACCATTGAAGTTTTAGAAGATCACTAATACGAAGTGTGGTATGGATACCTAGAATAAACATGGCGTGATTGCGATAATTTTTGTTTTCTAGAAAATAATCAGCAATCGCACGAAGGCTCTGCTTGTCTCGGATAGGTTCAGTAGTTGACATAATAAAGGACTCCTTTCTGGGATAAGATTAATAAATGCTAGAGAAAACAATGAAGTGTTGTGCGAGGGTATGAGTGTATGAGTGTAGAAATGATTGTGATAATGTTGGGTGATAAATTATGTGATTTCATTTATCCATTTAGAAGTAGCAATTTGAATTTTTATGATAATAGCATAAATTAAAGAAAAGGTAAAGAATTATCATTAAGGTCGGAATTCTGTGAGTTTATTTTCATTTCACGTTGCGAAAGTAAATGGTAAGTCTACGTTTAGATAGTAACAGGCTCTCATATTAAGGCTGTATAGGAAAATGAACAATAAAAAAAGCCATGTAACATTTTTATCAAAATGTCGCCCATGACCTTCCTTACAATCTATATATCGATTCATTTTTTAAATTCATTAGTGTTATTTGGAAAAAATTTTAATTTTTTGTTGTTTTTTTATCTGTAATCTTAAAGTACCACTATTTATTTTATTGGTGTTTTCATAAATCCTAGAATAAAAATTATATAAAAATACGTTACTAAAACAAAATCTAAGCGTATTTGTTTAAAAAACGTAAATACTATCTATGTAGAAATACTATTTGCTATAGAAATCTATTATGTTATGAATGTTCTAGGGTGGAATATTATGATATTTATCAAAAAGCGACACTTTTATAAGTTGAAGATGAAATATCAACGTAACATTTTGATAAAAATGTAACCTTGGATCATGGAGTTAGGAACTCATTGACTATTCTAAAATATTAGAATAATGCACAAATCAAGGAGGAAAAAGTATGTTAAAACTTACGGTTAAACCAGGAGAATACATTGACATAGGCAAAGAAATCAGAGTAGTTTTTGCTGGCGGTTCAGCAAATAATCTGCACATTTTGGTAGATGCCCCACGTGATTACAATATTGTGCGAAGTGGTGTGTTAGAAAAAAATATGAAAGAACAGGGAGCAGAAGTACATAAAATAAGAACTTATCATAAGGATGCTGAATTATCAAATGAAGCAAAAGAAAAAATCCAGAAAATTATTTCGGAAGAAAGATTTAAGCAGAAACAGAAGAAACATGATAAGAAAAATGTGAAAGTGAAAGAGCATTAAAGTAAAAAAAATATAGGGGAGCGAAGGTGAATAAAAAGTAACAATCTATGCAATTGAAAACTATGGGATTATTACATTTATATCAATATAGATGAAAAAGATTATTATTGGTATATACTGGCGGAACGAACCCGGGTGACCGCTGGTTTTTATACATAACGTTGCGAATGCAATGGTAACTCAATAATTATATGACATCGCCACGGATGGCGAGGTGTCCGAAACAGCATTGTTTGTTTTGGAGGAATTAAAGGAGGAATTCATTATGGGTATGGTAGTACAACACAATATGACAGCGTTAAACGCAAATCGTAACTTAGGGGTTACATGTGGAATTTTAGCAAAATCTACAGAGAAATTATCAAGTGGTTATAAGATTAACCGTGCAGGAGATAACGCAGCAGGACTTGCTATCAGTGAGAAGATGAGAGGTCAGATCAGAGGTTTGAACCGTGCATCAGACAATGCTGAAGATGGTATCTCAATGATCCAGACAGCAGAAGGTGCGTTAAGTGAAACCCACAGCATCATTCAGAGAATGCGTGAGTTGGCAGTACAGTCTGCATCAGATACAAATACTGAGGACGATAGAACTCAGATCCAGAACGAAATTGATCAGTTAACAGAAGAGGTTGACCGTATCGCTAACACCACAGAGTTCAATACAAAGAAATTGATCAATGGTGAACGCAAGGGTGCTGTTAATCAGAAAGAAGGAACTGGAAAGGTTGAAGGAACATTTTCAAACTCATTAGTTTCTATTGATTTGACAAAGAAAGTAGAAGGTGCAGATGATGGTACTACAGTTGCAGATCAATTAAAATTAGCTAAAAATACAGATGTTATTCGTATTGAATTTTTGACTGATGGCGGTAAAGATGACGATGATGCAGGTGTAAAAGGATATAAGATTTCTTCTTTGTTTGGAAGTCATGGTACTGATGATGATTTGAAAATCAGCTTTGCGGCTGATACTAAAACAATCACACTTGCTTCAACATTATTCTATAAGAAAGAGAAAGATGAGGAGTTAGGTATTGATGTCCTAAAAAAAGAAGATGGAGATGAAGTAACTATTCAAATTAATACTAGTGAAGAAGTAGCCGAAGGAGAAGAGGCGACAGGAAAAGGTATTATTAAAGCTGGAGATGTAATCACAATCACTTTGGGTGAGGCTGTGTTAACAGAACCATCTAAAACTGGAAAAGATGCTTTTCGCTTACAGGTAGGAGCAAATGCTTCACAGGAAATCAAACTTGGTATCAATTCAATGCGTACACAGGATCTTGATATCGCTGATAAGACAACTGGAGCAGCTTTGGATGTAACTACACAGGCAGGAGCATCTATGGCAGTAGAAGCTTATGATATGGCTATCCAGAAAGTTTCTACCGAGCGTGCAAAACTTGGAGCTACTCAGAACAGATTAGAGCACACAATTGCTAACTTGGATACATCTAGTGAAAACTTACAGGCAGCTGAGTCTAGCTTAAGA